>NZ_JBSFEO010000062.1:0-59395 GCF_053594475.1 Embleya sp. NPDC001921 | reverse complement strand
CGACGAGCTGCGCCACCTTCTGCGCGATGCCGGGTACGCGCTGCCGCGTCGAGGTGCTCACCACGATCAGCGCGCCGATCGAGGAGGGGGCGGGCCACCATCGTGCGCGCGTCCGCGGCCCGGGCCCGCCCGGCCGCGCTCGCCGCGGGGCCCGCGCGGTTCGTGGTCCTGCTCGCCGTCCTGGTCTGCGCGGCGTGCGGACTGGTCTACGAACTCGCGCTGGCCGCGCTCGGCGGCACGCTCGGCGGCGACCCGGTGGTGGAGACCTCGATCGTGCTCTCGGTGATGGTCTTCGCGATGGGCGTCGGCGCGCTGGCCGCCAAGCCGCTCGCGCGCCGGGCCGCCGCGGCCTTCATCGCCGCCGAGATCCTGCTCGCGGCGTGCGGCGGGATGTGCGCGACCGCGCTGTACGCGACCTTCGCCTGGTACGACGTCTACCGCTGGCCGATGATCGCCGTCGCGGCCGTGCTCGGGCTGCTGATCGGGGCGGAGATCCCGCTGCTGATGACGCTGGTGCAGCGGATCCGCCCACAGGACGCGGGCAGCGCCGTGGCCGACCTGTTCGCGGCCGACTACGTGGGCGCGCTGATCGGCGGTCTGCTCTTCCCCTTCCTGCTGCTGCCGCACCTGGGCCAGTTGCGCACCGTCGTGCTCGCCGGTGTGGTCAACGCGATCGCGGGCGCGCTCGTGGTGTTGTGGCTGTTCCGCGCCGACCTGCCGGTTCGGCTGCGGGTGGTGATGTACGCGGCCGTCGCCGCGGTGCTCGCGCTGCTGGCCGGAACCTGGGCGTACACGCCGGCCTTCGAGCGGGCCGCGCGCGACGCGCTCTACGACGGGGACGTGGTGTCCGCGCGGGAGGACGTGGTGCTCACCCACACGGGCGCGGGACCCGAGCTGTACGTGGCCGGCGAGCGGCGGGTCGCGGCCCCGGGCGCGAGCGAGACCGCGCAGGCGCTCGTACACCCCGCGATGGCCGGCCGGCACGAGCGGGTGCTCGTGCTCGGCGGGGGCGACGGGCTGGCCCTGCGCGAGGTGCTGCGCTACGCGGCGGTGCGCGAGGTCGTGCTCGTGGTGCCGCGCGTCGCCGAGACCGCGCCCGCGCGGACCGACCCGCGGTTGCGCGCGCTGGCCGGCGACGCGTTCGCCGACCCGCGGGTACGGGTGGTCGGCGCGGACGCGTTCGCGTGGGTGCGCGGCGCCGCGGAGCGCTTCGACGTGGTCGTGGCCGACCTGCCCGGGCCCACCGTCGGTGCCGCCGCGCGGCTGTACACGCGGGAGTTCTACGGCCTGACCCGGACCGTGCTGCGCCCGGCCGGCCGGATCGTGGTGCACGCCCCCGCGCCGGACGCGCATCCTCGCGCGTACTGGTGCGCCGAGGCCGGTCTGCGCGCCTCGGGCCTGCGCACCGTGCCGTATCGGGTCACCGTGCCGGGCCCGGCCGACCGGGGCTTCGTGCTCGCCGCGGTCGCGCCCGGCACGGACCTGCGGGCCGCCGACGACGCCCCGGATCCGGCGGTGGTCCCGTTCCTGGCCGCCGACCGGCTGGCCCGGGCCGGTTGGTTCCCGCCGCACCAGGCACGCGTGGACGTGCCCCCGTCCACCCTGAACAACCCGCGCATCGCCGACTACGCGCGAGGCTGAGCGACAACCGCGGCCCGATCCTCAGCGGATCGACATGTACGCCCGGAACGCCTTGTGCAGCGTGGGCAGTACCGGGTACTCCCACTCGCCCAGGTTCTCCACGACCCGTCCGTTCGTACCGAGCTTCCAGCGCAGCACCCCGAACAGCCGGTCGTCCGGGTCGATCACCGGGCTGACCCCGCGCATGTCGTAGACCGGCACGCCGCGTTCGTGCACGTCCCGGATCATTCGCCACTGCAACGCGTGGCTGGGCCGCACGCCGCGCCCGTGGTCGGTGGAGGCGCCGGTCTGGTACCAGACCCGCGAGCCCGCGCTGATCAGCGTGTGCGCGGCGAGCAGCCGATCCTCGAAGCGGGCCAGGTAGAGCTTCATCCGGCCCGCCGACTCGGTGTTGAGGGCGCGAAACTGGCGTTCGTAGTAGGGGAGTTCACGGCCCAACCGGAACCCGTTGCGGCGCTCGGTGACCTGGAGCAACTCGAAGAAGGCGGGCAGATCCTCGTAGCCGCCCACGGTGATGTCCACCCCGGCCTTGCCGGCCTTGCCGATCGCGCGCTTCCACTCCTGGTTGAACCCCGCCTTGACATGGTCCAACGAACGTCCCTGGAAGGGAAGTTCGAAGGTGTATCGGGGCTGCGCGTCGGCGCCGTCGCCGGACGCGCGCCAGCCCAGGTCGCCCAACCGCAGCGCGACGGTGGCGCCCAGCGGGTCGATCTCGTCCGGGGTGACCCGGTCCAGGTGCTTGAGACCGTGCCTGACCGCGTCCTTGACGGTCTGTGCCTGCCACCGCCGGTGCGCCAGCGGCGGGCCCATCCGGACCGTGAACACATGCCGAGCGCGCATGTGCTCGATCAGCGGCGCCAGCCACCGCTGCGGGTTCGGGTCGGTCCAGTCGATCACCGGGCCCTCGGGGAGATACGCGAACCAGTACGGCACCTTGGGCATCTTGCGGTACAGCACCAGCGCCGACCCGACCACGACGCCGTCCGCGTCGTACCAGCCGATGCCCTCGCTGCGCCACGCCTCCTTGACCACGGCCCAGGACGGGTATTGCAGGAAGCCCGCGTCGCCGCGCCCGTCGAGATGGGCCAGATGCGCGTCGGGCGTCAGCGGGGCGACCCGCAGCCTCGGGTCGCCGGCCGCGGCGGGCACGAGGGCGGCGGGGACGGGCGCGGCGGGAACGGTCGAGCGCGCGGGCGGCGCCGGGAGCAGCGTGACCACGGGACTTCTCCTCGGGGACGGAGGGATGCGGGGTAGCCCCGCACCCCTTTAAGAGCCCGTGGCAGCGGGTTTCGTCACCGGAAAATTCGGATGCAACGCAAGTGGCCCGCCGAGGACTCAGATAGAGGGGGACCATGTCCGGAGCCCCGATCGAGCCCGAATCGGAGGCTTTTGTGAGCGATGTCGTCGCGGCGCCGCCGCGCGGTCGGCACGCTCGTGGACAGGCCCGCGACGACGCGTCGAACGCGCCCGCGGCAGCGTCGGCGCGGCCGGGGGAACCGGCGGCCGACCGGGCCGCGCGAGGCGGTGCCGGGCGCGCCGGCCGGTCGGTGCTGCGCGGCGGCGCGAGCCTGGCGCTGGGCTCGGCGGTGTCGCGACTGACCGGCTTCGCCCGCAGCGCGACGGTGGTCGCCGCCCTGGGAACGGGGTTGTTCGCCGACGGCTACAACGTCGCGAACACGGTGCCCAACATCTTGTACATCCTGCTCGTCGGCGGCGCGCTCAACTCGGTCCTGGTGCCGCAACTGGTGCGCGCCGCACGGCGGGACGCGGACGGCGGCGCCGGCTACACCGACCGTCTGCTCACCGCGGTCGGCTGTCTGCTGCTCGTGCTCACGATCGCGGGCGTGCTCGCCGCGCCCGCGATCGTGTCCGCCTACGCGGACTACGACGGCGCGCAGCGCGACCTCACCATCGCGCTGGCCCGGATGTGCCTGCCGCAGATCCTCTTCTACGGCGTGTTCGCCCTGGTCGGCGAAGTGCTCAACGCGCGCGGCCGGTTCGGGCCGATGGCCTGGACGCCGATCCTGAACAACCTCGTGGTGATCGCGGTCTTCGGGTCCTTCCTGCTGGTCGCGCACGACGTCCGGGACGCGCAGGGCATCACGCCCGCGCAGACCCGCCTGCTCGGGCTGGGCACCACGCTGGGCATCGTGGTGCAGGCGGCCGCGCTGGTGCCGTACCTGCGCGCGGCGGGGGTGCGCTGGCGACCACGCTTCGACTGGCGCGGCCACGGACTGGGCACGCCGCTGCGGATGGCCGGCTGGGCGGTCGGCCTGGTCGGCGTCTCCCAGGTGGGCTATTGGCTGGTCACCCGGCTCGCGGTCGAGGTCTCCGACAAGGCGGTGGACTCCGGGGTCGGCCACGGCGTGGGCTACACCGCGTACGCCAACGCCCAGTTGTTGTGGATCGTCCCGCACGGCGTGGTCACCGTGTCCATCGCGACCATGCTGATGCCCCGGATCAGCCGGGCCGCGGCGGACGGACACCCCGCGCGGGTCCGCGAGTCGATCTCCCGGGGCCTGCGGCTGAACGCGCTGGTGATCGTGCCGGTGTCGTTCCTGTTCCTCGCGCTGGGTCCGCAGGTGACCGCCGTGGTCTTTCGGCACGGCGTCACCACCGAGGCGGACACCCGCGCGATGGGCCTGATGTTGTCCGCGTTCGCGCCGGGGCTGATCGCGTACTCGGCGCAGTACCTGATCCAGCGCGGGCTGTACGCGGTCCAGGACGCGCGTACGCCGTTCTGGGCCAATGTCGCGATGACCGCGGCCGGGGCGCTGTTCGCGCTCGTGGCCTACGGCACGCTGCCCGCCGAGTGGGCGGTCACCGGGATGGCGGCCGGGTACAGCGCCGCGCAGGTGATCGGCCTGGTGTGGTTGGCCCGGGTGCTGCGCCGGCGGCTGGGCGGGCTGGACACGGTCCGGGTGGCGCGCACTCACGTGGGCCTGGCCGTCGTCTCCGCCGCCGCGGCGGGCGGCTCGTGGCTGCTCGCCCGTCGGTGCGCGCACACGCTGGGCTCGGGGCCGGTGGGCTCGGCGGTCGCGCTGGTCGGCGCGGCGGCGCTGTTCGCGGTGCTCGTGGTGCCGATCGCGTATCCGCGGGCGCGTCGGTTGTGGTTGCCGAGGGAGTCGCCGCGCCCGGATCCCGACCCGGGCGCCACGCCGCGCGTGATCGACCCCGACGCGCCGACCGGACGACACCGGCGGGTGTGATGGGGTGGGACCGTACCTGCCGACCGCACGGGTCGGTTCACGGGTGAGCCGGTCGAGCGTCGTCCGCCGCCATGAACGGGGAGAACGGATGCAGTACGAAGTCGTCGTGCCGATCCCGGTCCGATCTGTCTGGGACACCTTCCACGACGCCGAGCGGCTGGCCCAGTGTGTTCCCGGCCTGCTGCTCGACGAGCCGGCCCGGACCGGTGCCGAGGGCATCGAGCTGACCGGTCGGTGGCAACTGCGGGTCGGTGCCGACACCATCACCCATCGCGGCACGCTGCGGCTGGTGGACGCGATCGAGCCGCTCGCGCTGGTCGCGAGCGTCGAGGGCGTCGAGAGTGTGGACGGCGCCGGCGGCGACGGCGGTGGTGACGAAAGCGGCGACGGCGACCGGGGCGCGGCGCGGTCCGGCACGATCCGCGTCGGCGCGGAGTTCGCCGTGCGGCTGTACGACCTGGACGCGGACGACGAGGACGGGCCGAGCCGGACCCGGATCGTGTTCGCCGACGCGTCGGGTGCGCCCGACACGCCCGACGCGCCCGACGAGGGCGCCGGGGGCGACGCCGTCGGGTCCGCCCCGATCCGCCCGGCTGCCGCGTTCGTCCGGGCAGCCGACCTGTTCGCCGCGGCGCTGACCGACGAACTGGCGCCGGTGCCTGCGGACACCCCGTTCGAGTCGGTCGTGCCGCTCCCGGACCCGTTCGCCACGCCGCGTGCCCGGACCCAGGGCGCCCGGCCGTCCGCGTCGCGCGCGGCCGCGAACGGCGACGCGGAGCCGGATCTGTGGTCCCGGGCGGGCCACGGCACCGGCCGCGCCGCGCGCCGTGCGGTCGGGGTCCTGGTGCCCGTCCTCGGCGCGTTGCTCGTCTGGCGTCGGGTGCGCGTGCGTCGGCGTCGCGCCGGTTAGGCTCCGGTGCCATGAGTTCCGACCGCGATGCGCTCCTCGACCAGATCAAGACCAAGGCCGTCGTGCACGGCAAGGTCGTCCTCTCCTCCGGCCGGGAGGCGGACTACTACGTCGACCTGCGCCGGATCACCCTGGACGGCGAGGCCGCGCCGCTGGTCGGCCGGGTCATGCTGGAGCTCACCGCGGACCTGGAGTTCGACGCGGTCGGCGGCCTGACGCTGGGCGCCGACCCGGTCGCCGGGGCGATGTTGCACGCCGCCGCCGCGCAGGGGCGCAAGCTGGACGCGTTCGTGGTGCGCAAGGCCGGCAAGGCGCACGGGCTTCAGCGCCGCATCGAGGGGCCCGACGTCAAGGGCCGCCGGGTGCTGGCGGTCGAGGACACCTCCACCACCGGCGGTTCGGTGCTGACCGCCGTCGAGGCGCTGCGCGAGGCCGGCGCCGAGGTCGTCGCGGTCGCGGTGATCGTCGAGCGCGGAGCCGCCCCGACGGTGGAAAAGGCCGGCCTGGAGTACCGGGTCGCCTACCACCTGGAAGATCTCGAACTGAATTAAGGCCCACCCGTACATTCCGCTCCGGCCGCCCCGTGTGATGCCTTGCGCATTCATGGGGCGGCCATTGCTTTTTTCGCGGTCTCGGATATTGTCGGACCAGTTCCGACGTCGGCGCGTCCGCCGACCGGACTTCCCGGGGGGGAAGTGTGAATTCTTCGTGTATGTCGTCCCGTGCGCGCCGGCCGCGATCTCGCGGCTGAGTCGATTCGCGCCGAACGGGGCGTAATCACCCCTGCCCTTTCCCCTCGGGCCGCCGGGTCGGTTCCCCGTCCGACCCGGCGGCCGTCTCCGCTCCACCATTCGAAGAGGTTTTGATGCAGTTGCGCCGCAGCCTTTCCACGACCGCCGTCGTGGCCTTGGTCTCCTCGGCCGCGCTTTTCGCCGCTCCCGCCGCGATGGCCGCCGGTTCGACCAGCTCCGCCCCCACCACCACCGCGTCCTCGACCGCGGCGCCCAAGGGCGAGGCGGACAAGCCGGGGACGGGCGCCAAGAGCACCGCTCCGACCACCGCGGCTCCGGCCGCCGGGAAGGGCGACGCGGACGTGCCGCCCGTCCTCGTCGGTGGCGGTGCCGTCAGCGAGGGCATCTCCGCGAAGGTCAACGGCTTCCCGGGCAAGTTGGTCGGCGGGGCGAAGGCGACCCCGTTCTCGACCACGATCACCAACCAGGGCAAGAAGTCGCTCGCGCTCGCGCCGGGCTTCCAGTTCTGGAACGCCGACAAGAGCCTGAAGGCGTCGCACATCGTCCTGGAGTACCTGGACGGCAACACCTGGAAGCGTGCCCAGTTGGGCGACGAGGACGGCGCCGTGGGCGGCTTCCTGGCGATGGACGGCGAGTACGTCGAGACCCCCTACCAGGTCGCGGCGGGCAAGTCGGTCACCATCCAGCTTCGGATCGCGGTCACCAAGGACGCGCCGCTGGGCAAGAACCTGGGCTTCAACGCCACCGTCGGCTTCCTCGGCGAGGAGGAGGAGGGTTCCGCGTTCGCGCTGTCCGACACGTTCGGCTTCCTGATCGCGAAGGCCGACTCTCCCGGCGGCACCCCCGGTACCCCCGGGACCAAGCCGAAGCCGCAGCCCAAGCCGAAGCCGAAGCCCGGCACGGTCAAGCCCGGCAAGGAGCTCGCCGCAACCGGCGCCGACGACAGCAACACCCCGGTGCTGATCGGTGCCGCGGCCGGCGCCGCGCTCGTCCTGGGCGCGGGCTTCGTCGTCATCGCGCGTCGCCGCGGAAACGGTGCCTCCGCCTGACGGTGGACGCCCGCCCCAAAGCCGCCCTGCCCCCGGTCCCCGTCCGGGGGCAGGGTGTTTTTCGTTCTCCCGCAATAGTCGCGGTCGAGACGACTCATGACGGCGGGAAAAGGTTGTACGCGGATGCATTTCGATACGACTGATTAACCCCGGTGGTCCGGGCAATGAAAAAGCGGCGGCGCACATATGCGCACCGCCGCTTCAGAGCGTATGTGTTCAGCTACCCGACGACGATGCCGCTTCGCGCTTCGCCTCACGCTTGCTGCGAATGACCTCGATGATGATCGGCAGCAACGAGATCAGCACGATGACGAACACCCCCGGCAGCAGGTACTTGTCGATGCTGCTGCCGATCGTGTCGCCCAGCTTGTAGCCGAGCAGGATGATGCCGTCGGTCCACACCAGGCCACCGATGACGTTCCACAGGAAGAACGTCCGGGCGGGCATCTCCAGGACACCCGCGACCGGGTTCAGGAACGTGCGGACGATCGGGATGAACCGGGCGAGCACCACTGCCTTGGCCGGGCCGAACTTTTCGAAGTACTGCTCGGCCTTGGTCACGTACTCGGCCTTGAACAGCTTCGAGTCCGGTTTGTTGAACATCTTGGTGCCGAACCGGGCGCCGAGGAAGTGACCGAGCTGGGCACCGGCGATCGCGCATACCGGCGCGCCGACCAGCAACCAGGGCAGCGAGATGGACGTGCCGACGATCTCCTCCGCCGACGAGGACGCGGCGACGCCGGCCAGGAACAGCATCGAGTCGCCGGGGAAGAAGAACCCGACCAGCAGACCCGTCTCCGCGAAGATGATCGCGAGGATGCCGATGAGTCCGAACGTCGAGATGAGGGACGTCGCGTCGAGGACGTTGACAGCTTGGAATTCCACCTCTGGAGGGTAGTCCGCGCGACGCGTGCCCCGTCACCCGTCCCCGTCGTGAACCGCGCATCATTACGAGGTCGGGACCTTGCCGGGTGATGGTCGCGCCGATCGCGCGCCGGTCGGGCGGTGTCCCGACACCCGGCGACACATGGACGCACACAGAGTCAGGGGCAGCACGTGGGCATCGAGCGACTGGTGGTGATCGGCGGCGACGCCGCCGGAATGAGTGCGGCCTCGCAGGCCCGGCGGCGGCGCGGCGAGGACGACCTGGAGATCGTCGTGGTCGAGCGCGGCCGGTTCTCCTCGTACTCCGCGTGCGGCATCCCGTACCTGGTGTCGGGCGAGGTGGACGGTCCGGACGCGCTGATCGCCCGTACGCCCGAGGAGCATCGCAAGCGCGGGATAGACCTGCGGTTGGGCGTCGAGGCGGAGGGCCTGGACCTGGATCGCCGCGAGATCGCGGTCCGCGACCTGGGCAGTGGCCGGGCCGACCGGATCGGCTTCGACCAGCTCGTGCTGGCCACCGGCGCGGTGCCGGTGCGGCCGCCGCTGCCGGGCATCGACGCGCCCGGCGTGTACGGCGTGCAGACCCTGGAGGACGCGCGCGAGCTGATCGACTGGCTGGCCCCCGAGCACCGTACGGCGGTGGTGATCGGCGGCGGCTACATCGGCATCGAGATGGCCGAGGCGATGGTCCGCAAGGGCCTGTCGGTGACCGTCGTGGACCGGTCCGCGCAACCGATGTCCACGCTCGACCCGGACATGGGCGCGCTGGTGCACGAGGCCATGGAGGGCCTGGGCATCGACGTGGTGACCGATACCGAGGCCCGCGAGATCGAGCTGACGGACGGTCGCGCGAGTGCCGTGCTGACCGCCGACGGCCGTTTTCCCGCGGACATCGTGGTGCTCGGTCTGGGCGTGCGCCCGGCCACCGAACTCGCCCGCGAGGCGGGCCTGCCGCTGGGCGCGAGCGGCGGTCTGCGCACCGACCTGCGGATGCGGGTCACCGCGGACGGGATCTGGGCGGGCGGCGACTGCGTCGAGGTGCTCAACCTGGTCTCCGGCCGCCGGCAGCACATCGCGCTGGGCACCCACGCGAACAAGCACGGTCGGGTGATCGGCACCAACATCGGCGGGGACTACGCGACCTTCCCCGGCGTGGTCGGCACCGCCGTGAGCAAGGTCTGCGACCTGGAGATCGGCCGGACCGGGTTGCGCGAGAAGGACGCGGCGGCGGCCGGATTCGAGTTCGTGACCGCGACCATCGAGTCCACCGGCCGGGCCGGCTACTACCCGGGCGCGCGCTCGATGAAGGTCAAGATGATCGCGGAGCGGATCACCGGCCGACTCCTGGGCGTGCAGATCGTCGGTCGGGACGGCGCCGCGAAGCGGATCGACACCGCGGCGGTCGCGCTCACCCACCGGATGACGGTGGAGGACATGACCTCCCTGGACCTGGGCTACGCGCCGCCGTTCTCGCCGGTGTGGGACCCGATCCTGGTGGCGGCGCGCAAGGCCGCCCAGAGGGTCGCCGAGGACCACTGACCCCTCGCGCCGGTCCGACGCCGGCCCCGCCGCCCGAACGGCCGGCGGGGGCCGGCGGGCGGCGCGAGGTCGGGGCGGGCGGAGCCGGTCGGCCGGCGGCGCGGAGCGGTCAGCGCGCCGAATACGGGCGGGGCTTGAAGCCGGTCGGGTCGATGGACGCGATCAGGCTGTCGATCGCGCCGTCGGTCCCGGCGTCCACGCCGGTGGCCATGATCTCGATGCCCTGATCCACGATCGACCAGGTGCGCACCTTGAAGTTCTGGCCGCCCGCGCAGGTCACCGAGACCACGCGGTACTCCGCGCCGCGCCCGCCGACGGTGCGCTTCTCCCTGGTCACCACCTTGGCCGTGATCGTCTCGGTGTCCTTCAGCACGACCAGGCGCCCGTCCTTCGCGCAGACCGGCTGGGTGGCGTAGCCGTACGGGCTTTGATCGATCGTCGTCGCGTAGCTCCACCGGGCCGGGGCGTCCAGCTCGTCGACACGGATCTCGACGGAGTTCAGGTCGCAGGTGAGCGCGCTCCCCGTTGTCCCGGCGGCCAGGAAGCAGCGGCTGCGGCGGACCCCGCCGGAGTCGGCTTCGCGGGCCTGTTCGCGCCATCCGGCCGGCAGGTTCACCTTGATCGCCTGCGCGCCGAAGGTCTTGTCGACCGGCCGGGTGCTCGTCGGCGTGCCGGGGGTGCCCGTTCGGCTCGGCGGAGACGACGTCCGGGTCCGCTCGCTCGTCGCCGGCGAGTCGGGATCCGGGTCGGGATCCGCCGGGGGAGTGGTGGTTCGCGGGGCGCTCGTCGTCGGCACGGCCCGCGCCGGCGCCTCGGGTACCGCGGTGTGCTCCGAGGTCGGCAGCGCGCTCACCGACACCGGCCCCTGGGCGGGCGCGCCGTCCTGGTGTCGCGGTGCCCCGATCAGGGACACCCCGCCGAAGGCCGCGGCCACGGCGGCCAGGATGCCGAGCGGGACGCCGACCCTCGTACGCCGACCGCGGTGGGCGTCCTTCGCGGTGGGTGGGCCCGGCGGTCGCAGGGAGCCGAGCGTGACTGAGTCCGCGCGCGAGGCCAGGGCCGCGCGCAGCAGATCCTCCATCGATTCGTCGCGCGCATGGCGTTCGGTCACCACTGTTCGTCCTTCATGAGTTTTTCGAGGGCGTCGATGGCACGGCTTGCCGTGGACTTCACCGCTCCACGGGAGAGCCCGAGGGTCTCGGCTATCTGAGCCTCCGTCATATCGGACCAGTAGCGCAGCACCAGCACCTCGCGCTGTCGCGGTGCCAGGCGCTGGACCGCGCCGAGCACCCGCAGGTGCTCCTCGGACAGGACCACCACGTCCTCGGGCGAGGAGGCGTCGGGTTCGTGCGGGGGCACGTAGGCACGGGCGGTGCGCCGGCGCCGCAGCACCGAGCGGGAGAGGTTGACCACGGAGGTGCGCAGGTAGGCCAGCGCGTTGTCGACGTCGTCCAGTTCCTCGCCGAAGCGTCGGTACAGCGCGGTGAAGGCGTCCTGGACGACGTCCTCGGCGGTGCCGAGGTCGTCCACGAGCAGGATGGACAGTCGGACCATGCCGAGCCGTTGGGCGTGATAGAGCTCGGTCAACGTCGGGCGGGCCGGCGGGTCCTCGCCGCCGCCGCGCAGGATCCGAAATCGCGTACGACGTGGTGCTTCGGGCACCGCCGCGCCCTCCGACGGGAAGCCGGACGACGCCTGGTCGCCCCCGAATGCCGGCATGCTCAGCAGCGCCACAGCCCTGCCGCCCCCTTCGCTGTCATGAGACCGCCCCCCACCCTCCGTGCACAGCCCGTGTCCTGGTGACGCGCCGCACCCCGAAGGGTTGCGCGGTCGACCGAAGTTCTTTCTCCGGCAGCTCGGTTCGCGCCGCGACGGCGCCCCGCCGAGCCGACGCCCGGGCGCGCGGCCGTGGCGGAGACCGCGACCACCTTGCCGACAAATCTGCGCATAACCGTCACGCGCATGACAGGGGTCTCCCTTGGGGAAGGTTGTGGAAAAAGAACCGAGGACGGACGGGGCCGCGGACGCCGCGAAAGCCGGTGTCGCTCGGCCCCGCACGTTGTTCCCGCCGTGTCCCCGCTTGCCCGCTCTCACTGCCTAGGACGCACATCCGGTGGGATGGTTGCGTCGGAAGTGCAAGTTCGTACGGAAGTTCCCCGAGAGTTCGGCGCGACCGCGCGACGTCGACCTGACGATCCGTCAGATGCGGCACCCGCTCCTCCGAACGGGGAGGACGGGATGCGGTGTCGTTCGGAGTGGTCTGCCAGGATGGGCGGCAAGCGGGGATACGGCCATCCGTGTCCGAAAACCCTCATATCACCGCTTGGCTGAGCAACGAGGAGCAGACGCATGCCCATCGCAACTCCCGAGGTCTACGCCGAGATGCTCGACCGGGCGAAGGCCGGTCGATTCGCCTACCCGGCGATCAACGTGACCTCGTCCCAGACCCTGAACGCCGCGCTGCGCGGCTTCGCCGAGGCGGAGAGCGACGGCATCGTCCAGGTGTCCACGGGCGGCGCGGAGTTCCTGTCCGGCACCACCGTCAAGGACATGGTGGTGGGCTCGGTCGCCTTCGCCGAGTACGCGAAGGTGGTCGCGGAGAAGTACTCGGTGAACATCGCGCTGCACACCGACCACTGCCCCAAGGACAAGCTCGACGGGTTCATGCGCCCGCTGATCGACATCTCCGCCGAGCGCGTGGCCAAGGGACAGGACCCGCTGTTCCAGTCGCACATGTGGGACGGCTCGGCCGTACCGCTCGACGAGAACCTCGAGATCGCCCGTGAGCTGATCGCCAAGTGCGCCGCCGCGCGGATCATCATGGAGCTGGAGATCGGCGTCGTCGGCGGCGAGGAGGACGGCGTCGACAACGAGATCAACGACAAGCTCTACACGACCCCGGCCGACGCGCTGGAGACGGTCGAGGCGATCGGCCTGGGCGAGAAGGGCCGGTACATGCTGGCCGCCACGTTCGGCAACGTGCACGGCGTGTACAAGCCGGGCAACGTCAAGCTGCGCCCGAGCATCCTCAAGGACATCCAGGACGCGGTCGCCGCGAAGTACGGCCGGGAGAAGCCCTTCGACCTGGTCTTCCACGGCGGCTCGGGCTCGCTCCTGGAGGAGATCCGCGAGGCGCTCGACTACGGCGTGGTCAAGATGAACGTCGACACCGACACGCAGTACGCCTTCACCCGCCCGGTCGTGGACCACATGCTGCGCAACTACGACGGCGTGCTCAAGGTGGACGGCGAGGTCGGCAACAAGAAGCTGTACGACCCGCGTTCGTACGGCAAGGCGGCCGAGACCGGAATGGCCGAGCGGGTCGTCGTGGCCTGTCGGGACCTGCGTTCCGCGGGCACCCGGCTGAAGTAGCACCCGCCGGGGCCACACCCCGCCCGACCGGAGCCCGCGACCACGAGGTCGCGGGCTTCGCGTCGTGACGGGCCGTCGCGATGGGCAATCATGGGCCCATGACCATCGATCAGAACCTCTTCGGCGGACCCGACCCCACCTACCTGCCCGAGGAACCCGAGCCGCTGGCGCTGCTCGCGGACGGTGTGCCGCCGGTCGAGGTGGCCGCGAAGTTCCCGACCTTCTCCCTCGCGTGGGCCGAACTGGCCGACGCCGCGTTCGCCCAGGGCAACGTGATCGAGTCGTACGCCTACGCCCGGGTCGGCTACCACCGCGGCCTGGACGCGCTGCGCCGCTCCGGCTGGCGCGGCCACGGCCCGGTGCCGTGGGAGCACGAGCCGAACCGGGGCTTCCTGCGCTCGCTGCACGCGCTGGCGCGGGCGGCGGGAGCGATCGGCGAGGAGGAGGAGTACTCGCGCTGCACGATCTTCCTGCGGGACAGCAGTCCGGCGGGTGCGGACGCGCTGGAGGGCTGAGTACCCGGCCTTCGGTCGAACCCGCCTCGAACGCCGGCCGGACCGGATCTTTCGGCCCGGCCGGCGTTGCCCCCGCGGTTTCGGTGCGGGCTACGCCGGTACGAACAGCCGCCAGCCGCTCGGCCGCACCGTCCACGTACGCAGCCGTACCGGCCCGGTCGCCATGCCGTCCGCCGCGTAGGTGAAGTCGCGACCGCACACGGTGATCTCGTGTGCGCGCAACTGCACGAGCGCGTCGCGGGCCTGCGCCGCGCCGAACCGGGCGGCCCCGGGATGGCCGGTGATCATCACGCTCGCCAGCCCCGCGTCGTTCGTCCTGTTCGCACTCCTCGTCCCGTTTCCTGCACTGCCGGTGCCGGGCCCGTTCGACGTGACTTCCGTCATCTTCGACCCGGGTGTCATCGAGCCGTCGCACCCCAGGTGCACGGACAACACCGGCCGATCGATGTCGGCCACGACACACCCGTCCGCCTCGATCCGCAGCCGGTGGCCCGAGGGCCCCACCGCCGCGCCGACGGTGCTCGAAACGGTCCGCACGGCGTGGTCGACCAGCCCGCGCCAACCGCGTCCGGGCATGGTCCGCACCGGCGCGGGACGGGTGGAACGCACCCCGTGGCCGATCCGGACCGAACGCAGCGCGAGGCCGCCCAGGTCGTCCGACATCAGGTCGAAGGAACGTTCGTTCTCGCCCAACGCCACGCGTGCCGCCTTGGCCGGCTCGACCGGCAGGCCGAGCGCCTCGGCCAGTCCGTGGCCGCTGCCGGTGTCCACCGGGACGATGCCCAACGGGGTTTCCCCGAGCTCTTCCTGACGATCCAGTAAACGGGCCACGGCGTGCACTCCGGCATCCCCGCCGATCACCACGACACGCCGACGGCCCCGCCGCGCGAGCGCGCGTTGCAGGTCGGCGGTGTCCGTGGGAATGACGATCTTGCTGGGGGCGCAGGCCCGCAGAACATCGAGCGCGACCCGGACGGATTCGCCGTCCGCCGAGCGAGCCGCAGGGTCCGTGATCACGAGCAGCGAGCGCTCGGCCGACACCGGTCGTCCTTCCTCAGGTAACCTCTCCCCGCAAGAGCCCCTTGCCGCGCACCGCGTCAAGGGGCTTGGACCGTCCGGGGCTCCCGTTGTCAAACATGCCCCGCCTGGAAGGGGTGTACGCCTCATGCCCGCACTCGTACTCGTCGGCGCCCAATGGGGAGACGAGGGCAAGGGGAAGGCTACCGACCTGCTCGGCGGATCCGTCGACTACGTGGTCCGGTACCAGGGCGGCAACAATGCCGGCCATACCGTTGTCATCGGCGATCAGAAGTACGCCCTCCACCTGCTGCCCTCCGGCATCCTCACGCCCGAGTGCACGCCCGTCATCGGCAACGGTGTCGTGGTCGACCCGGGGGTGCTGCTGCACGAGATCAGCACCCTGGTCGAACGCGGCATCGACACCTCCAAGTTGCTCATCTCGGGCAACGCGCACCTGATCACGCCGTACCACCGCACCCTGGACAAGGTGACGGAACGGTTCCTCGGCAAGCGCAAGATCGGCACCACCGGGCGCGGCATCGGCCCGGCCTACGCCGACAAGATCAACCGGGTCGGGATCCGCGTCCAGGACCTGTTCGACGTCGGCATCCTGACCCAAAAGGTCGAGAGCGCGCTGTCGGACAAGAACCAGATGCTGGTCAAGATGTACAACCGCCGCGAGCTGCGGGTGGAGGAAGTGGTCGAGGAATACCTCGGCTACGCCGAGCAGCTCAAGCCGTACGTCGCCGACACCACGCTGGTCCTGAACCAGGCCCTGGATCAGGGCAGGGTCGTCCTGCTCGAAGGCGGCCAGGGCACGCTGCTGGACGTGGACCACGGCACGTATCCGTTCGTGACCTCCTCCAACCCGACGGCGGGCGGCGCGTGTGCCGGATCCGGCATCGGCCCGACCAAGATCACCGGCGTGATCGGCATCCTCAAGGCGTACACCACGCGTGTGGGTGCCGGACCGTTCCCGACCGAACTCTTCGACGCGGACGGCGAGGCGCTGCGCCGGATCGGCCACGAGCGCGGGGTGACCACCGGTCGCGACCGGCGCTGCGGCTGGTTCGACGCGGTCATCGCGCGCTACGCGACCCGGGTCAACGGGCTCACCGACTTCTTCCTGACCAAGCTGGACGTGCTGACCGGCTGGGAGGAGATCCCGGTCTGCGTCGCCTACGACATCGACGGCGTGCGGCACGACGAACTGCCGATGTCGCAGACCGACTTCCACCACGCGAAGCCGATCTACGAGAAGCTCCCCGGCTGGACCGAGGACATCACCGGCGCGCAGACCTTCGAGGATCTGCCCAAGAACGCGCAGGCGTACGTCCGGGCCCTGGAGGACATGTCCGGCGCCCCGATCTCGGCGATCGGCGTCGGCCCCGGCCGCACGCAGACCATCGAGATCAACAGCCTGCTCCGCGGCAAGTAGCGGGCGACGAGGCACGGCGGGGCCCGTCCGACACACTGTCGGGCGGGCCCCGTGATCGTTGACAATCTGCAGGTTCGGGCCGCGTTCGTGCCCCCGTAGGGTGGCCGCATGAGCACTCTGGACCCGGCGGCCGGGAAGGCCGTCTACGACGCCGACCGCGCCCATGTCTTCCACTCCTGGTCCGCACAGGGGCTCATCAGCCCGCTGGCGGTCGCGGGTGCCGAGGGTTCCTACTTCTGGGACTACGACGGCAACCGGTACCTGGACTTCGCGTCCCAGTTGGTCAACACCAACATCGGGCACCAACACCCCAAGGTCGTCGCGGCGATCAAGGCGCAGGCCGACAAGCTGTGCATGGTCCAGCCGGCCTTCGCCAACGACGCCCGCAGCGAGGCCGCGCGCCTGATCGCCGAGCTCGCGCCCGGCGACCTGAACCGGGTCTTCTTCACCAACGGCGGCGCCGAGGCGAACGAGAACGCGATCCGGATGGCGCGCCTGCACACCGGCCGGCACAAGGTGCTCTCCACCTACCGCTCGTACCACGGCGCCACCGCGAACGCGATCGCGCTGACCGGCGACCCGCGCCGCTGGCCGAACGAGACCGGCGTGTCCGGCATCGTGCACTTCTGGGGCCCGTACGCCTACCGCTCCGCCTTCCACGCGGACGGCGAGGCGCAGGAGTGCGAGCGCGCGCTGGCGCACCTGGAGAACACCATCGTGTTCGAGGGCGCAGCCACGATCGCCGCGATCGTGCTGGAGACCGTGGTGGGCACCGCCGGCATCCTGGTGCCGCCGGCCGGCTACCTCGCCGGTGTCCGGGCACTGTGCGACAAGTACGGGATCATCCTGATCGCCGACGAGGTGATGGCCGGATTCGGCCGTACCGGCGCCTGGTTCGCGGTGGACAACTGGGGCGTCACGCCCGACCTGATCACCTTCGCCAAGGGCGTCAACTCCGGATACGTCCCGCTCGGCGGCGTGATCATCTCCGACCGGATCTTCGAGACCTTCCGCGAGCGCCCCTACCCCGGCGGCCTGACCTACTCCGGTCACCCCCTCGCGTGCGCCGCCGCCGTCGCGACGATCACCGCGATGCGCGAGGAGAAGATCGTCGAGAACGCCAAGTCGCTCGGCGAGAACGTGATCGGCCCCGAACTGCGCGCGATGGCCGAGCGGCACGCGAGCATCGGCGAGGTCCGCGGCCTCGGCGTGTTCTGGGCGATCGAGCTGGTCAAGAACAAGGAGACCCGCGAGCCGCTGGTCGCCTACAACGCCGCCGGCCCGGCCGCGCAGCCGATGAACGAGTTCACCGCGGCCTGCAAGGCCCGGGGCCTGTGGCCGTTCGTGAACATGAACCGCACCCACGTGGTGCCGCCGTGCACGAGCACCGAGGCCGAGGTCAAGGAGGGCCTGGCCATCCTGGACGAGGCGCTGACCGTCGCGGACGCGTACTGCGTCTGACCCCGTCCTGATCGGTCGTCAGGCCTGCGTCGGCCCGCCCGGGCCGCCCGGACCGGACCGCCGAACGAAGCCGTACCCGCACCCCGACCGGTGCGGGTACGGCTTTTTCGCGTGCCCTGCGGTGCGATCCCCGGGCATCCTGCGGCCGACTCCCGACGTCGCGGGCGAAATCGGATGGGCACGTTGCTCCCCAAATCGGATATCCGTTCATATGATCGACGCGATCGACTTGATCGGACGGGTGCCCGTCGGCGCGACGGTGCCGACGGCCGGCGAGAAGAGACCGCGTGCAGTCGGCACAGGGCAGTGTTTTAGACGGCGGCCTGCTTTTCGGCGTGGCCGATCCCATCGGCGGGCAGGCCCCGTTGCGGCGGACCAGCCTGCGCCAGGAGATCGCCGAGGTGCTCAGCGACGACCTGGTGACCGGGCGACTGGCGGCCGGTACCTCGCTCACCGTCAACGAGACCGCGCAGCGCTTCGGGGTGTCGGCAACCCCCGTACGCGAGGCGCTGATCCAACTGGCCGCGCAGGGCCTGCTGCTCGGCGGCCACCACCGCGGCTTCCAGGTGTGCGCCTTCACCTGGACCGACTTCGCCGAGATCGTCGAGTCGCGCCGACTGCTGGGCGTCCCGCTGATCGGCCGGGTCGCGCGCACCGCGCCGGAGGAGGCGATGCCCACACTGCGCGCGCTGGGCGACCGCCTCGACGGCGCGCGCTGGAACGGGGACGTCTCGGAGGTGGCCCTGCTCGATCGCCGCTTCTTCGGCGAACTCGGGCGCTGGAGCGGCAATCGCCGACTGGCGGACGTGCTGGCCGTGTTGCGGGTCCAGGCCTGGATGTACATCGTTCCCTACCTGCGCGAGGCGCCGCCGACCGAGACCGGTTGGGGCCGCTACCGCGAACTCGCCGACCGGGTCGCGCGACGCGACGCGGAGGGCGCGATGGCCCTGATGCGCGACTACACCTCGGTCGGCCGCCGGCTCGCTCGCGAACTCGCGGACGCGCGCTGACGATCGCCCTGCCCCAGGGCGGTACGGTGGCGCCCTGAACGCCACCCGCACCGACAAGACCGGGAGCTGCACCGTGGATTGCGACGTCTGGCTCGTTCCGCTCGTGGACGCGCTGTGTCACAACCCGGAGAATCCGTTCCGCGACGAACTGGCCGCCTACGACGCCGCGCTCGTCGGCAACGGCCTGCCGGCCGTGCCGGTGCGCACGTGGCAGCCGGGCACCGCCGAGGTGCGTCTGGCCGGCGCGTTCGACCACGAGTCGCTGCACTATCTGCGCCGCGCCTACCTGCTGCACCGCACGGGGTTCCCGGTCACCCCGGTGGAGCAGTTGGGCGAGGACTACGACCGCCTCCTGGAGACCTTCGAGGCCGCCGCCCAGTTCTCCCACCTGGTCTGGCACTACGACCACGCCGGCGCCTACCTGCCGGTCGACTTCCCGCAGCCGCTGATGGACGACCCGCTGCCCGAGGGCGGCGGGCCGCTGGGCTCCAGCCTGGGCATGCTGCGCGAGCTGGAGGACCTCGCCCCGTACATCGGCGTGGACCTGCTCGACCCGCCCCGACCCACGCCCACCTACGACGGCGCGCCGTTCGCCCGCGAGCGATTCGTGTGGGCGACCTTGTACGCCGCCGCCCAGGAGAGCGTGACGCTGGGCGCGATGGTGGTCTTCGCCTGAGTTCGATGCCCGCCGCGCGCCCCACTAGGCTGCCGGTGTGAAGGTCCTCGTGATTGGCAGCGGTGCCCGTGAGCACGCGCTGTGCCGCTCGCTCTCCCTCGACTCCGCGGTCTCCGCCGTCTACTGCGCGCCCGGCAACGCCGGCATCGCCCAGGTGGCCGAGCTGCGCCAGGTCGACGCCCTCAACGCGGGGGACGTCGCCGACCTCGCCCAACGCCTCGGCGTCGACCTCGTGGTCGTCGGCCCCGAGGCGCCGCTGGTCGCCGGGGTCGCGGACGCCGTGCGCGCCCGGGGCATCGACTGCTTCGGCCCGTCCGGCACCGCCGCGCGCCTGGAAGGCTCCAAGGCGTTCGCCAAGGAGGTGATGGCCGCGGCCGGCGTGCCCACGGCGCGCAGCTACCTGTGCACCACGCCCGAGGAGGCCGACCGCGCGCTGGACGCGTTCGGGCCGCCGTACGTGGTCAAGGACGACGGCCTCGCCGCCGGCAAGGGCGTCGTGGTCACCGACGACCTCGAGGTCGCCCGCGAGCACGCCGCGTCCTGCGACCGCGTGGTGATCGAGGAGTTCCTGGACGGCCCCGAGGTCTCGCTGTTCGTGCTGTGCGACGGCAACGACGTGGTCGCGCTCCAGCCCGCCCAGGACTTCAAGCGGGTCGGCGACGACGACGCCGGCCCCAACACCGGCGGCATGGGCGCCTACACCCCGCTCCCGTGGGCCCCCGAGGGCCTGACCGAGGACCTGGTGCGCACCGTCGCCCAGCCCACCGTGGACGAGATGCGCCGCCGCGGCACGCCGTTCTCCGGCGTGCTGTTCATCGGCCTGGCGCTGACCTCGCGCGGCCCGCGCGTGATCGAGTACAACTGCCGGTTCGGCGACCCGGAGACCCAGGTCGTGCTGGCGAGCCTGGCCACCCCGCTGGCCGGCGTCCTGCACGCGTCGGCGACCGGGCGCCTGGGCGAGCTGGAGCCGCTGCGCTGGCACGAGGGCGCCGCGGTGACCGTCGTGGTGGCCGCCGAGGACTATCCGGCCACGCCGCGCACCGGCGACCCGATCAAGGGCCTGGCCGAGGTCGCCAAGCTCCCGCACACCTACGTCCTGCACGGCGGCACCCGTCGCGGCGAGGGCGGCGAGGTGCTCTCCTCCGGCGGCCGGGTGCTCTCGGTGACCGGTACCGGCGCGACCCTGGAACAGGCACGCGACCGCGCGTACGAGGGTGTCGCGCTGATCGGCCTGCCCGGCTCGCACCACCGCACCGACATCGCGGCCAAGGCGATCCGGGGCGAGATCAGCATCGCGGACGGCGTCCCGAACGGCTGAATTCGGCCGTTCGGATCCGCCATCGGTCGGCTCAAACCCACACAGCCGTCCGGCCCCGGATCTCACTCGCAGGGATGGTGTTCGGCCCGAAGGGGCTGAACACCCGAACTCGTCGCATTATCGTGCGAGCACCGCGGGTCGTGACCGACGACCCGGACGAGTGATCCCCGGATCCAGGATCGGATGGGGGCGATGCGTGTGGGCGAGTCGGCCGAACCACTGGCGCTGGCCGAGGCGCGCGCACGGGCGCGCGCGGTGCTGTGGGTGCGCAACGGCGCTGTCCTTGCCGCGCTCACGGCCGCCGGCCTGCTGCTGTACGGCGCCTCGCGCACCTTCGGCGAGAGCGCCCCGGGCACGCTGCTGGCCACCCTCGCGGTGGCCCTGGTGGCGGTGCTCGCGTGGGTCGCGCTCGACCTCGCGCTGGTGCGCAGGACGGGTATCCCGGCGATCACGCTGGGCCCGCGGGACGCCCCGGAGCTGCACGCGATGGTGCGCGAGCTGGCCGAGGAACTGCACGTGCCGACACCCGACGGCATCCGGTTGTGCCCCGAATGCGACAGCTGGCTGGAACCCGACGCCCGCCGACCCCGGCGCACCGTGCTGGTGATCGGCGCGCCCTTCCTGTGGTGGCTGCGGGTGGGCGAGCTGCGCGCGCTGCTCGCGCCGGTCGTGGCGGGCACCGAGGCCTCCGCCGAACCGGCCGTCGTGGGCGCGCGGCGCTGGGTGCGCCGGCTGGACGCGGTCGCCGACGTGCGCCGCCCGCTGGGTCCGGTCCCGCTGCGCCCGGCCCGCCGGGCCTCCCGCGCCTTCGCCCGCCAACTGCTCGGCCTGTGCCAGGGGCACGCCGAACTCATGGAACGCGAGATCGCGGTCGGCGCGGCGGCGCTGGCCATCCCGCTGGAGCCGGAGCTGCGGGCCACCGCGCACGAACAGGTCGGCCTGGCCTACGCGGGCTGGGACCGCCTGCTGACCCGGCTCGCCGCGCCCGCGTGGACGATCGGGCGGCGCCCGGACGCGCTGATGGCGGGCGTGGTGTCGGCGCTGACCGAGCTCTCCCGACGGGACAAGCTCGCGAACGCGTTCGGCGCGCGCCTGGCCGAGCGGCCCGCCAGCGACCTGCTCGCCGACGCGGTCGCCATGGACGGCGAGATCTCCCGCCTCGCGGCGGGCATCTTCGCGGACGGGCCGACCCCGGACCCGGTCGACTGGGCGGAGTACCCGGAGGCGGTCATCGAGCCGGTCTGGCGGGCCCGGGCCGAGGCGTTCGCGGCGCCGGTCGACGACGCCCTGGCGGTGCTGCGCCGGGATCCGGACGAGGACCACCGCAAGGCCGCCGACCACCTGTTCGCGGTGGTCGCGTGCGCGGCCCTGGACACCGGCCGGATGCACCCGGCGGTGGACTGGCTGGACGGCCCGGTCCTGGTCGACGGAAGCGGCCACGCGGTCGACCTGGCGACCCTGATCACCCGCGCCGTCGACGAGGGCAACGACGCCCCGCTGCGCACCTGGTTGGCCCGGATCGGCATCGCCACCCGAGAGCCGGTGCACCCGGGCGGCTCGGCCGCCTGAGGCCCGCCCCGTCGGTGAACGGCCGCGATCGGTCGGGGCGGTCGGGGTGTGGAAGGCGTCGTGAAAGACTCGCCTCACCCACCACGACCCAAGAAAGCGCTGGTTTCAGTGAGCGGATTCGTCACCAAGCCCGAGCCGGTCGAGGTTCCCGGTCTGACCCACATCCACACCGGCAAGGTGCGCGACCTGTACACCGACGCCGAGGGCAACCTCGTGATGGTGGCCAGCAATCGGATGTCGGCCTTCGACTGGGTCCTGGACCCGGAGATCCCGGAGAAGGGCCGGATCCTCACCAGCATGTCGCTGTGGTGGTTCGACCTGCTCGCGGACCTGTACCCGAACCACGTGATCTCCACGGAGGTGCCGGCCGGCGCCCCCGCCGACTGGGCCGGCCGCGCGCTGGTGTGCCGCCGCCTGGACATGGTGCCGGTGGAGTGCGTCGCCCGCGGCTACCTGACCGGATCCGGCCTGGTGGAGTACCGCGCCTCGCGCACGGTGTGCGGCATCACGCTGCCCGAGGGCCTGACCGACGGCTCCGAACTGCCCGCGCCGATCTTCACCCCGGCGACCAAGGCCGAGGTCGGCGAGCACGACGAGAACGTCTCCTACGACTACGTCGCCGAGCACCACGGCGCCGAGCTCGCCGCCACGCTGCGCCGGGCCACGCTGGCCGTGTACGGCCGGGCCCGGGACATCGCCCGCGAGCGCGGGATCATCCTGGCCGACACCAAGTTCGAGTTCGGCCTCGACCCGCAGGGCGGCCTCGTCCTGGCCGACGAGGTGCTCACCCCCGACTCGTCGCGTTTTTGGCCCGCCGACGAGTGGGAGCCCGGGCACGCCCAGCCGTCCTTCGACAAGCAGTACGTGCGCGACTGGCTGGCCTCGCCCGAGTCCGGCTGGGATCGCGCGGCGGACACCCCGCCGCCCGCCATGCCCGAGGCGGTCGTGCGGCGCACGCACGAGAAGTACGTCGAGGCGTACGAGCGCCTGACCGGGCGGCGCTGGGCCTGACCCGGGGACCCGATCGTCGTCGGGCCGGGCGCCCCGGGCCCGACGACGATCGGCCGGCCCACGGGCGATGCGCCGCGTTCCGCGGGGACGACACGCGTGAGCGACCGGCGCGGACGACAAGAAGGCCGGATCACATGAGTGATCCGGCCTTCTTATGGAGCGGACGACGAGATTCGAACTCGCGACCCTCACCTTGGCAAGGTGATGCTCTACCAACTGAGCCACGTCCGCACGACTCGGGGTTTCGGCCCCGCGTTGTGTCCCCAACCCTACCCGATCCGCGGAGGTGGTTGCCACCGACCTCGGTTCGAGGGGCCGAGCAGAGCAGGCGACAGGAATCGAACACTGCGTCTCCCCCTTGGAAAGGGGGCGCTCTACCACTGAGCTACGCCTGCGTGTGTTCCCCGGTTTCCCGGGTGCAAGAGAACTCTATAGGACCCCCGGAGGTGCCGAGTACGCTCCGGAGTCGGATCGCTACAGATGTCCCTGTTTGCCGGAAAAGTTCTTCCGGGACGGCCCGCCCCCGTCCCGCCGACAGGCGCGGAACGGGGGCCGAAAGGCCCGGTCGGGCGTCGGTCGTGCCCGACGCCCGGGACGGCGGTGCCGTCAGTTGGCGGTGTTGGCGGCCTCGAATTCCGCGTACACGCGGGCCGGGATGCGCCCGCGGGCGGGTACGTCCATGCCGCGCGCACGGGCCCAGGCCCGCACCGCCGCGGGGTCGGAGGTGACGGTCGTCTGGCGGAACGGCTTTCCCGTGCGCGCGGTGCGCCGCGCGACCGCGAGATAAGGAGCCAGGGCATCCCGCATCTGCTGAACGTGCTCTTCCGAAAGGTCGATTTCATACGACTTGCCGTCGAGGCCGAAACGGATGGTTTCCGTGGCCTCGCTTCCGTCGATGTCGTCGTGCAGGCTGACGACTACACGCTGGGCCATGGCGGTGTCCTCTCGGGTGATAGCACCGAGGCGAAAAACAAAACTACATTGCCGAGTCTAAGCGCTAAACGCGAACCGTAGCGGTGTCGTCCGCTGTTCTTCGGTTCGGTAAGCGCTAATTTACCGGTCGGCGATTCGTTTTCACGATACGCGAGATATTCCTCTCGCCGCGCGCGCACGGGCGTGTCCGCGGGTCGGGCCGGTGCGTGATCCACAGCCTGTGGACAACGCAAGGGCGAGTCGACCTCGTGCGAGCCCCGAGTGCGGCGCATTGCCCGTTTGGCGGTGATTTATTGACATCCTGATCGCGTCGATCCCCCTGTGGACAACTTCAAAGCTGTGGATAACTTGGCGCCGGAACGGCCTCCCGGAGCCGGCCGGTACCCTGATACCGCCGATCCATCGGGTGCCGGCGTCGACCGGCCCGATCCAGCAGCAGGGTCCGAACCCCCGTATCCCGGATACGGACCGGCCCGAACCATCACAGTGGGAGTGCCTGTGGCACGCGTCGTCGTCGACGTCATGCTCAAGCCGGAAATCCTCGATCCCCAGGGGCAGGCCGTGCAGCGCGCGCTGCCGCGTCTGGGATTCGACGGAATCACCGACGTCCGCCAAGGCAAGCGTTTCGAACTGGAGCTGGAGGGACCGGTCGACGAGGCCGCCCTCGCCCGCATCCGCGAAGCCGCCGAGTCGTTCCTCGCCAACACCGTGATCGAGGACTTCGTGGTCCGCGTCGAGGCGGAGGAGGGGAAGTGACGATCCGCGTCGGCGTCGTCACCTTCCCCGGCTCGCTCGACGACCGCGACGCCCGGCGCGCGGTGCGTATCGCCGGTGCCGAGCCGGTCGCCCTGTGGCACAAGGACAAGAACCTCCAGCAGGTCGACGCGATCGTCCTCCCCGGTGGTTTCTCGTACGGCGACTACCTGCGTTGCGGCGCCATCTCGCGCTTCTCTCCGGTCATGGAATCGGTGATCGAGCAGGCGCGGGCCGGCCTTCCGGTATTGGGCATCTGCAACGGTTTCCAAATTCTTTGCGAATCCCACCTGCTGCCGGGCGCGCTCACCCGGAACGACCACCTGCACTTCATCTGCCGCGACCAAAAGTTGCGCATCGAGAACGTGTCCACCGCGTGGACGTCGGACTTCGCGCCGGGGCAGGAGATCACCGTTCCGCTCAAGAACGGTGAAGGCGGTTTCGTCGCCGACGAGCGCACCCTGGACATGCTGGAGGCCGAGGGCCGCGTGATCGCGCGCTACCTCGACGTCAATCCGAACGGATCGCGGCGCGACATCGCCGGCATCAGCAACGCCGCCGGGAATGTGGTGGGCCTGATGCCGCACCCCGAGCACGCGGTCGAAGCGCTGACCGGTCCGACGACCGAGGGCCTCCCCTTCTTCACCTCGATCCTGAAGCGCCTGGTGAACGCCTGATGAGCCTGGACACCGTCAAGAACGCGCTCGACCACCCCGAGGTCGAGCAGCCCTTCGCCGAACTCGGCCTCAAGCCGGACGAGTACACGCGCATCCGGGAGATCCTCGGCCGCCGGCCGACGTCCTCCGAGCTGGCGATGTACTCGGTGATGTGGTCCGAGCACTGCTCGTACAAGTCGAGCAAGGTGCACCTGCGCCAGTTCGGCGACAAGATGCCCGCCAACGACGCGATGCTCGTGGGCATCGGCGAGAACGCCGGCGTCGTCGACGTCGGCCAGGGCTACGCGGTGACCTTCAAGGTCGAGTCGCACAACCACCCGTCCTACGTGGAGCCCTACCAGGGCGCCGCGACCGGCATCGGTGGCATCGTGCGCGACATCCTGGCGATGGGCGCCCGCCCGGTCGCGGTGATGGACCCGCTGCGCTTCGGCGCGGCCGGGCACCCCGACACCCGGCGCGTGCTGCCCGGCGTGGTCGCGGGCATCGGCGGCTACGGCAACTGCCTGGGCCTGCCCAACATCGGCGGCGAGATTGTCTTCGACCCCTGTTACCAGGGCAATCCGCTGGTCAACGCGCTGTGCGTGGGCGTGATGAAGCACGAGGACATCCACCTCGCGCAGGCCTCCGGCGCGGGCAACCTGGTGATCCTGTACGGCGCCCGCACCGGCGGCGACGGGATCGGCGGCGTCTCGGTGCTGGCCTCGGAGACCTTCGACGCCGACGGCCCGGCCAAGCGCCCGGCCGTCCAGGTCGGCGACCCGTTCCAGGAGAAGCTGCTGATCGAGTGCACCCTGGAGCTTTTCCGCGAGCACCTGGTCGCGGGCATCCAGGACCTCGGCGGCGCGGGCCTGTCCTGCGCGACCTCCGAGCTGGCCTCGGCCGGTTCCGGCGGGATGCGGGTCGAGCTGGACACCGTCCCGCTGCGCGACCACACGCTCTCGCCCGAAGAGATCCTGATGAGCGAGTCGCAGGAGCGCATGTGCGCGGTCGTGGAGCCGGCCCACGTGGCCCGCTTCATGGAGATCTGCGACAAGTGGGACGTGATCGCCACCGTCGTCGGCGAGGTCACCGAGGGCGACCGGCTGGAGATCTACTGGCACGGCGAGCAGATCGTCGACGTGCCGCCGCGCACCGTCGCGCACGAGGGCCCCGTCTACGAGCGGCCGTTCGCGCGCCCGCAGTGGCAGGACACGCTCCAGGCGGACGCCGCCGAGCGGCTGCCGCGCCCGGGCACGGCCGAAGAGCTCAAGGCCACCCTGCTCGAGGTCGTCGCGTCGCCGAACCTGGCGGACAAGTCGTGGGTCACCGACCAGTACGACCGGTACGTCCTCGGCAACACCGTGCTGGCCCATCCGGAGGACTCCGGCATGGTCCGGATCGACGAGGAGACCGGCCTGGGGGTCGCGCTCGCCACCGACGGCAACGGCCGCTTCTGCAAGCTCGACCCGTACGTCGGCGCGCAGCTCGCGCTGGCCGAGGCCTACCGCAACGTCGCCACCACCGGCGCCAAGCCGCTGGCCGTCACCGACTGCCTCAACTTCGGTTCGCCCGAGGACCCGGCGGTGATGTGGCAGTTCGCCGAGACCACGCGCGGTCTCGCCGACGCGTGCCAGATCCTGGGCACGCCGGTCACCGGTGGCAACGTGTCGTTCTACAACCAGACCGGCGAGACGGCGATCCACCCGACGCCGGTGGTCGGCGTGCTGGGTGTGATCGACGACGTCGAGCGGCGCACGCCGATCGGCTTCGCCGAGGAGGGGCAGATCATCCTGCTCCTGGGCGACACGCACGAGGAGCTGTCCGGCTCGGCGTGGGCGCAGGTGGCCCACGATCACCTGGGCGGCCTGCCGCCGAGGGTCGACCTGGAGCGCGAGCGGCTGCTCGCCGAGGTCCTGATCGCGGGTTCGCGCGACGGCATGATCGACGCCGCGCACGACCTCGCCGACGGCGGTCTGGCCCAGGCGCTGGTCGAGGCGTGCCTGGCCGGTGGCCACGGCGCCCGGGTGGTGCTGGCCGAGGACCTCGACCCGACCGTCGCGCTGTTCAGCGAGTCGGCGGGCCGAGCGATCGTCGCGGTGCCGCGGAGCGAGGAACTGCGCTTCTCCGACATGTGCAAGGTGCGCGGCCTGCCGTGCGCCCGGATCGGTGTGGTCGACGGTGACACACTCGACTTCCAGGGCCACTTCACGGTGGCGCTGAGCGAACTGCGCACCGCTCACGAGGAGACCCTCAAGGGCCTGTTCGGCTGATCGGCGACATCCCGTGCCCGTGAGGGGTGCCTCGTGCACCCCTCACGGGCACTGTTGCCTTTCGGCCTTCAGATTGCGATCGAAGCTCACGCGCACGGGAGTCCCCTGCGGCGGGGTGTACTCCAGCGTGCGGTTGTCGAGGAATCGCACGCCCGTGACCGTCGCCCCGTGGTCCTCGCACTCGCTCAGGATGCTCGTGCTCCGCTCCAGGCCCGTACTCGTTCGGATGTCCAGGTCGTAGCTCGGTTCGATCGAGTACGAGGCCGCGTCGTCCACCCGCACCGCCCGAATCCGGCCGTCCGGCGACATCGCCACGACCTTCCCGGCCGGGCGGTCGTCCTGGGTGAGCGCGGTGACCACGGTGCCGAGAGCCATCACCAGCCCGGCCACGAACGCGAGTCCCAGTGCCGCCAGGCGGATCACCAGGGCCCGGAACGTGGCCGCGACCTCGATCCCGATCAGGCAGATCCCGAGCGCGGCCGGAACCACCCCGCCGATCAGGATCCCCCGGTCGAACACGTCCAGGTTCCACGGGTTGGCCGCCGCGACCCGCCACGTGATCAACGCCACGACGGCCGGCCCCAGCAGCAGCGTTCTGCGGACGATCACCGCGACGGGGACCGCACGCCGTTCGGAGCCGGCGCCGGTGCTTGTCCTGCTGCTCGATTCCGCGCCGGACCTCGTCCCCAGGCGCATCGCCCACCCCCGTCGGCGCGGTGAGACCACGCCGCTACGTCCCCAATCGGTACGGCCGGAAGGTACCGTGCCCGGGCCAGTACGGGTAGGGGATTGTGCCGTGGTGCGCGCCCTTGGAGGCGCTCTCCTCGTACGCGTGATAGGTCGTGTGCGCCGCGTCCGCCCAGCCCGCGAAGATCAGCGTGTGACCGGCCGCGCCGGGCGCGGTGTCGAGCAGGATGTCCCCGGGGCGCAGGTCGTCCTTGCCGATCGGGTGCGAAACCTCCGGGAGGGTCACCGTGGTCAACCCCGGCGGTGGCAGGCCCCAGGCCATCGAGACCAGCCCCGAGCAGTCCGTGCGGTAGCCGTCGTGCAGCCCGGTCATGCTGTAGCCCAGCCGCAGGTCGGCCCACCTCTTCGCGCGGGCCACGATCTCGTCCCCGCCCGGCGCGGGCAACCCGTCCGGCGGGGCGGCCGCGCCTGCCGCGACGGCCGCGCCCGACCCGCCCGAGCCGCCCGCCGCGACCGAGGTGATTCGGGCGATGCCCGCGCCGCGGCCCATCGGCCGGATCGTGACCGGGCCGTGGAATGCCTCGGGCAGCACGAACGGCGGCTCGGCGACCCGGACCGACGCGGCGGGCGGCGGCGGGGGAGCGGGACCGGCCGGCACCAGGTCCAGCAACCGGGTCGCCGCTGTCGTGTCCACCTCCGCGTACGCCCGGGCGTTCTCGGTCAGCCGGTCGGCCAGGTCCACGCCGGTGCGCTCGGCCCGATCCAGCGTCTCCACCGCGTCGCGCAGCCGGGCGCGCAGTACCTCGAAGGTCGCCGGCGCCAGCGGCCGGCTCGCCGCGACATCCACCGCCGCGACCCGCTCGCGCAGCGCCCACACCTCGCCGGCGACCGCGCGCAATCGGCCCGCGAGTGCCACCAGCGCGTCCGGCGTCGCGGTGAACCCGGCGGTCACCGCGTCGCCCACCGCTCGGCCGGCCGGGCCGCGCCGCCGCCGGCCGGAAGGTGTTCGCGCGCGTCCGGCCCGGCCGCCGCTCGGGCCGCCCGTTCGTCGGCCGCGATCCTGGCCAGTGCGGCCCGCATCGCCGCCGCGTGTGCCCGCAACGCCTCGGCCACCGCCAGGACGGCCGGTTCGGCCGCCGCGCACTCGCGGCGCCAGGTCTGTGCCCGGGCCGCGAAGGCGTCCGCGGCGGCGCCGTGCCACTCGATGCTCACCGGCCCGGGCCGCACCCGCTCGCTCGCCGTCGCCAACTCGCTCGCGATCGCCTCGACCCGGTCGGGGTCCCCGTAATTGCTCATGTGCCCAGCGTGGCGACCCGGGCATCGGGGCGGGCGCCCGCGCGGCGAATCTGTGCAGAAACGAATCGCCTACTCGTCCCCGATCGAGCCCTCTAACCTGCACCCATGACGAGCCGCCCCGCCGCCCCGCGCCCCCGCAAGGTCGACCCGGTCAAGGTGCGCGCCGCGCTGATCGCGCAGTGGCACACGATGGTGGAAGTGACGTCCGCGCTGACCCCGGCGCAACTCGCCGCTCCCTCCGGGCTGACCGGCTGGTCCACCGCCAACCTGGTCGGCCACCTGGCCGCGAGCGTGCAGGCGGTGCCGCGCTGGCTCGCCGAGCCGATCCCCGGCGGACCCCCGATCACCGTCGAGCAGTGGGCGAGCGGCACCTCCGCGCACGCCGCGGTGATCTCCGCCATCGCCGACGACATGGCCGAGGCCGGCCACACCCCCGCCGACTACGTGGACGACGCGATCGCCGCCCTCGACGGCGTCCCCGATGCCCGGATCACCATCACCCGGATCGGCCCGATGCGGGTCGCCGACATGCTCGTGACCCGCCTGGTGGAGGCCGTCGTGCACTGCGACGACCTCGAACGCGCGACCGGCGAGCCGTTCCCGCACGACCGGCACGCGCTGGGCACCGTGGTCCGCGCGCTGGCCGACGCGCTGGCGACCCGGGCCCCCGGACACTCGGTCGAGGTCCGCGTCCCGCCGTTCGCCGTAGTGCAGTGCGTCACAGGCCCTCGGCACACTCGGGGCGTTCCGCCCAACGTGGTCGAGACCGACCCCAGGACCTGGCTCCGCCTCGCCACCGGCCGTCTGACCTGGGCGGACGCGGTCGAGGACGGTCGGGTGCTGGCGAGTGGCGAACGCAGCGACTTGTCCGGATACCTGCCACTGATGGGGTGAACCGCGACCGATCCGGCCCTGTCGTAGACTCGATCACGTGCCACGTGGCGATGGACGACTCAACCACGATCTCTTCCCCGGCGAGAAGGGCCCGCAGGATGCCTGCGGCGTCTTCGGCGTTTGGGCCCCCGGCGAAGAGGTCGCAAAACTCACCTACTTCGGTCTCTACGCATTGCAGCACCGCGGGACGGAATCCGCCGGTATAGCTGTGAGCAACGGATCCCAGATCCTGGTCTTCAAGGACATGGGCCTGGTCTCCCAGGTCTTCGACGAAACCACCCTGGGCTCGCTCCGCGGGCACATGGCCGTCGGCCATGCCCGCTACTCGACCACCGGTTCGTCGGTCTGGGAGAACGCCCAGCCGACCTTCCGGGCCACCGCGACCGGCAGCATCGCGCTCGGCCACAACGGAAACCTCACCAACACGGGTGAGCTGTCCCGTCTGGTCGCCGAGCAGGGCCCCGATCGCGGCGAGCTCAACTATCCCTACCAGGGCCGGATCGAGGCCAGCAGCGACACCGATCTGCTGACCTCGCTCCTGGCCGGCAGCCCGGACCTGTCCCTGGAACAGACCGCGATGCAGGTGCTGCCCAAGATCAAGGGCGCCTTCTCGCTGGTCTTCATGGACGAGACCACGCTCTACGCCGCGCGCGATCCCCAGGGCATCCGGCCCCTCGTGCTCGGTCGGTTGGAGCGCGGCTGGGTGGTCGCGAGCGAGACCGCCGCACTCGACATCGTCGGTGCCTCGTTCATTCGCGAGATCGAACCGGGCGAACTGATCGCGGTCGACGAGCACGGCCTGCGCACCCGACGGTTCGCCGAGGCCAAGCCCAAGGGCTGCGTCTTCGAGTACGTCTACCTGGCCCGCCCCGACACCACGATCGCCGGCCGAGGCGTCTACGCGTCCCGGGTCGAGATGGGCCGCCGGCTGGCCCAGGAGTTCCCGGTCGACGCCGACCTGGTCATGCCGACCCCCGAATCCGGCACCCCCGCCGCGATCGGCTACGCCGAGCAGTCGGGCATCCCGTACGGCAACGGCCTGGTCAAGAACTCCTACGTGGGTCGCACCTTCATCCAGCCCAGCCAGACCATCCGGCAACTGGGCATCCGGCTCAAGCTCAACCCGCTGCGCGAGGTCATCCAGGGCAAGCGGCTGGTCGTCGTCGACGACTCGATCGTGCGCGGCAACACGCAGCGCGCGCTGGTGCGCATGTTGCGCGAGGCCGGCGCGGCCGAGGTGCACGTGCGGATCTCCTCGCCGCCGGTGAAGTGGCCGTGCTTCTTCGGCATCGACTTCGCCACCCGGGCCGAGTTGATCGCCAACGGTCTCTCGGTGGACGAGATCGCCAAGTCCCTCGGGGCCGACTCGCTCGCCTACATCTCGATCGACGCGATGGTCGAGGCGACCACCATCCCCAAGGACCGGCTCTGCCGGGCCTGCTTCGACGGGGAGTACCCGATCGAGCTGCCCGACCCCGAGCGGCTGGGCAAGCACCTCCTCGAAGGCATCGAGCAGACCGTCCGCACCGACGTGGACGGCGTGCAGGCCCTCCTCGGCGGCGGCGGGGCCGAGGACGCGCTGCGCCGTCCCTGATCAGCCGAGCCCCCGAGTTCTCTCCTTCGGATCGCCGCGCCGCGTCCCCACCCGGGGCCGCGACGGGGCGCCCCGAGAAGATCCACCGACCCGACCCGAAAGGGCCGCCGCCGTGAGCGACCAGTCCACCCCCACCCCCCGCACCGCGACCTATGCCGCGGCCGGCGTCGACATCGAGGCCGGTGACCGCGCCGTCGAGCTGATGAAGCAATGGGTCGGCAAGGCCACCCGGCCCGAGGTCGTCGGCGGCCTGGGCGGCTTCGCGGGCCTGTTCGACGTGTCCGCGTTCAAGCGATACGAGCGCCCCCTGCTGGCCACCGCGACCGACGGGGTGGGAACCAAGGTCGCCATCGCGCAGGCGATGGACAAGCACGACACGATCGGCCACGACCTGGTCGGCATGGTCGTCGACGACCTGGTCGTGTGCGGCGCCGAGCCGCTGTTCATGACCGACTACATCGCCACCGGCAAGGTCGTCCCCGAGCGCATCGCGGCGATCGTCAAGGGCATCGCCGAGGGCTGCGTGCTGGCCGGCTGCGCGCTGGTCGGCGGCGAGACGGCCGAACACCCCGGCCTGCTCGACCCGAACGAGTACGACGTCGCGGGCGCCGGCACCGGCGTCGTGGAGGCCGACGGCCTGCTCGGCGCGGAGCGGGTGCGCGCGGGCGACGTGGTGATCGCGATGGCCGCCTCCGGCCTGCACTCCAACGGCTACTCGCTGGCCCGGCACGTGTTCTTCACCATCGCCGGCTGGAAGCTCGACCGCGACGTGCCGGAACTGGGCCGCACCCTCGGCGCGGAACTCCTGGAGCCGACCCGGATCTACTCGCTGGACTGCCTCGACCTGGCCCGACGCACCGACGTGCACGCGTTCTCGCACGTCACCGGCGGCGGCCTGGAGGCCAACCTGGCGCGCGTGCTCCCGGCCCACCTGGACGCCCGCCTGGACCGTTCGACCTGGACCCCGGCGCCGATCTTCGGCCTGGTCGGCTCGCTGGGCGACGTGGCCCGGGCCGAACTGGAGAAGACGCTGAACATGGGCGTGGGCATGGTCGCGGTGGTCGCCCCGGACGCGGCCGACGCGGCCCTGGCGGTGCTCGCCGAGCGCGGCGTGCCGGCCTGGATCCTGGGCGAGATCGTCACCGGCTCCGGCCGGGCCGTACTGAGCGGCGATCACCGGGCATGACGAAAGCACCCGCGGCGGCAGCCGTCGTTCCGGATCGGGACGGCGGCACCTCCGTGGGCGTGTTCGCGAACACGCCAAACGGCCCGGGGTCGAGTAGTCGTCCTACTCGGTCCCGGACCGGGCGGTGTCACAGCGCACGGGCGCCCCGGCTGAATAGGGCGTTGCATCCCGTGCTCGAAGAAGAGGATCGGGGCGTCAACGATGGCGCGATCGGCCGTCGTCTTCCTCGTCCTCGTCATCGTTGTAACGAGCCGAATACCCCGCGTAGGGGTCGTCGAACTCGTCTTCACTCGTGTCGTCGTCAACCTCTGGCTTGCCGATCGGCAAGTCGGTTGGCGACGACGCGCCCAGCTCTTCAGCCAGACGGCTCAGATCCGTACCGCCGCTGTTGTACTTCAGCTGGCGGGCGACCTTTGTCTGCTTGGCCTTGGCCCGGCCGCGCCCCATGGCTCGACCCCCTCAACGACGGGGCTCACGGCCCCGGGTCTTGACACGCGTTCATAGTCAGGGACGGTTCGATGACGCTTGAGAACCGGCCCGTAGGGGATTAACGGTACCTGCTTCCGCCGCCGGACGGTACGTCGCATGGGTGACAGCGGGGCTCGGACCCCGACCGGGCTCTGCCGTTCCGGCTGGTCAGGGGCCTGATCTGGGGTCCTTTGCCGGGTCTGACGATACCGTGTCGGTCAGGTTTGGAGGTAGATGTCACGCAGGCGGCCCACATCCGCCATGCGCCGCTCGGCCAATCTGTCCGCCGCCACGGCCGGTGGCACGCCCTCCTCGTCGGCCAGCGCGAAGATCTTCGCGGTGGTCGCGCGGATGCCGCCGGCCTTGCGCTTGGCCCGCTCGAAGTCGAACCCGTGCCGCTCGTCGGCCACCTGGATCACCCCGCCGGAGTTCACCACGTAGTCCGGCGCGTAGAGCACGCCGCGCTCGGCGAGCGCCTTCTCGATGCCCGCGTGCGCCAGTTGGTTGTTGGCCGCGCCGCACACCACGGCCGCGGTCAGCACCGGGACGGTGACGTCGTCGAGCGCGCCGCCGAGCGCGCAGGGCGCGTACACGTCCAGGTCCGGGATCCGGATCAGGGTGTCGGTGTCGGCCACGAAGTCCACCTCGGGATGCTCGTGCCGCACCCGCGCCACCGCGCGCTCGTCGACGTCGGTTATCACCACCGAGGCGCCGTCCGCGAGCAGGTGCCCGACCAGATGCCGGCCGACCTTCCCGACACCCGCCACGCCCACCCGGCGCCCGCGCAGCGTCGGGCTGCCCCAGCGGTGCTCGGCGGACGCCAGCATGCCCTGGAAGACCCCGTACGCGGTCAGCACGGACGAGTCGCCCGCGCCGCCGTTCTCGGGGGAGCGACCGGTGACGTAGGCGCACTCCTTGGCGACCACGTCCATGTCGTCGACGTAGGTGCCCACGTCGCACGCGGTGATGTAGCGACCGCCCAGGGACTGGACGAAGCGGCCGTAGGCCCGCAGCAGCACCTCGGTCTTGTCCCGGGTCGGGTCGCCGATGATCACGGCCTTGCCGCCGCCGTGGTCGAGTCCGGCGAGGGCGTTCTTGTAGGCCATGCCGCGGGAGAGGTTGAGGACGTCCGCGACGGCCTCCGCCTCGCTCTCGTAGGGGTGGAACCTGGTGCCGCCGAGGGCGGGTCCCAGGGCACTGGAGTAGATCGCGATGATCGCGCGCAGGCCGCTCGCGCGGTCCTGGCAGAAGACGACCTGTTCGTGGCCGGTCGACCTGCCGAACACCAGGCCCGACGTCGTGCCGTCGGGGCCTTCCATCCTGTCGGTCACTGTGGTGACTCCATGGGATCGTGGTGACGTTGGCGCCGCGCGGATCCGCGCGGCGGTTCAAGCCTAGAACCCGTGCGGATCACCGGGTTGGACCTTCTCCACGTCGGGGCCTGCCCGACGTGCCAAGATTCCCTCGTGCGGACTTCGGTGGTTGCCCCCTACGCGGCGTACCTGCGGGTGTACGAGCCGCTTGCCGCGTTTCCCGAACCGGAACGCGAGCGGTGGGCCGCCTACGCCGCCACACGGCCCGCAGGCCCCTCCGCGTCGCCCGAGGCGCCCTCGCCCGCCGGGCTGACCGCGCAGGAGCACCGGAGCGGCCTGGAGAACCTCCTGGCCACCCCTCCGGTGATCGCGCCGCCGCACGAGAGCGAGGACGCGTACGTGCACGTCCTGGACGGCGTCACGGTGATCTGCCCGCGGCAGACCCGGCTGCGCTGCTGGACGGCGCTGGCCGAGTTGCGCCGGGAGTATCCGGCGGCGGTGCTGGACGTGTTCTGGCCGCGCTTGGTGATCGACCAGGCGCACGTCGAGCACGAGCGCTGGAAGTCCACGCATCCCGACGTGCAGCCGCACATCCACAGCAGCACGTGGCACGTCCCGGTGCGCTGGTTCGTGCTGTTCGCGCCGGACGAGCGGGTCCTGGTGCCCGCGGCCGAGGGCGCGGCGGCGGGACCGGGCGAGCTCTACTACCGGACGCCGATGGTGCAGGCCCGGCGGCGGGTGGCCAGGGCGCTGAAGGTGCTGCGCGAGACGGTCGAGGACGGCGCGCTGATCACCGGTCTGGAGAGCGTGGGTCGCTGGCTGGAGGAGTTCCATCCGCGCGCGCTGGTCGAACTGGACTACGGCGGTCTGGTGCGGCTGCTCGGGTCGGGCGATCCGGCCGCCGAGAACTCGGTCGCGGACGTCGCGGAGGGCATCGCCGCACTGGGTTCCGGTGACGGAGCGCGAGCATCGGCCGCCTACCGCAGGATTACGGAGCGTTGGCAATCGGTACGTGCTCTGGAGCACGCGAGCTGAGCAAGCGTCCGCATTTCGTGAAGTTTCGGCGTGACCGTCGTCACTCTTTCGTGTTCAGTCACCCTGTGATCTGAAAGCCTCTCAACCTGCTGGTTCGAGTTGTGGGACTCCCAGCCCTCCAGGTTGACGGAGATCGACTCACAACAGGGTGCATACGCCAGCGAATGGTTCGTATATGATGAAAAGGACAAACCAGATGTAGTCGGTCTGGCCGGGTCGAGTCATCGGGGATACTTCGTTGCTGGTGGGACGGGGTGGACACGAGGGGTCGTTCGGGCTCGAGTGACTCATCGTCACAGTCGGGTGACTGTCCGCTATGCCTGGTCCTTCGGGATCGCGTGGCTTGAACCCTGGGATGCCAATTCCGGCGGTTTGACCAACCGGGTGCGGCGGATGGTGTACTTGTACTGTGAAGGACAAGCCGTTCGTCCTATAACCGACTTGGCCCTCGTGAACTATTTAGGACATCGTGGGTCAAGGTGCAGAATTTGAAGAAAGAACCGTGTTGGTTCGGTTCTCCCGAGGAGGCCGCTCATGACCGCTCGTACGCCTGATGCCGAGCCGCTGCTGACGCCGGCCGAGGTTGCCAGCATGTTCCGCGTCGACCCCAAGACGGTGACGCGCTGGGCCAAGGCCGGCAAGCTCACGTCGATCCGCACGCTCGGCGGACACCGTCGCTACCGCGAGGTGGAGGTCCGCGCCCTGCTCGCGGGCATTCCGCAGCAGCGCAGCGAAGCCTGAGGGCTGCGTCGAAAAGCTTTTCCCCTGAGTGCTGCACCGGATCCCGCCGGGTCCGGTGCAGCACTCTTTTGTGCGCCCGGAAGTGCCCCGCGGCGCCTGTGAGTCGCCTGTGAGTCCCACTCCGCGTCCGAACGGTCGCAGGAGGTGGGAGCGGGTGGGAGTGGGCGGGACGCCGGTTCGCTGCCGCTCCGGGAGGTGTGCCGGGGCCGCGGCGCGATCGGATCCGGGTCGGCCGGGGGCTTCGGAGGGCCTCGCTCGGCCGTTTCGATCCGGGATTCCCGACGGCGGCCAGTAAAATATCACATAGAATGCGCGGTCGATTTCCGGCCGCCGATGAAAACCATCGCCGTTCAAAACAGTGACCTTGGTCACACGTCGGCTGCGGGGGTGCTCCGCCCGGCCGCTCGCGGCAGTGGTTCGAACCTCTCCGGCGGGGAGCCGGTCGAGGGGTGGTCTGCCGGGTCCGCCCGCCGGTGCGTCCGCCGCTCGGTGCCCGGGGCTCCGCGGACGTCACGGGGCCGGTGGCGATCCCGCGGGGTACCGGGCCGCGGCGGGGCGGTCGCGGGTCGGTCGCGGCGTCGGCTCGGCGGATGCGCGGTCCGAGCCCGAGCGGCGTCCGGGGACCCGATCCGCACGGGGTGCGGGTGGATTCGACGGACCCGGCCCGAAATCGCCGATCGAACACGCTGAGTGAGGATCCGGGCCGATCCGCCACGATCGGGATCCCGCCGAATCGCCGGCCTTCGTGACTGTGTGCAACAAGGTGACCGGGCCCGGAGGGCGCGTGCGCGCGCCGTGCCCGGTCAGTCCTCGTCGAGCCAGGCGAGCCGGGTGTCCTCGTCCGGCGCCGGGCCGTCGATCACGTGCGGCAGGAAGCGGGCGTACCCGTCGGTGACCGGACCGCTGGACTCGCGGATGCCGACTCCGGCGGACTTCCCGTCCACCACCCACGCGCCGAGTACGGGCTTGTTGCCGTCGAAGTCGGGCAGCGGCACGTACTCCTGGAAGCACCAGCCCTCGTCGCCGTACGCCTCGGCGGGCTGCACGTGCTCGCCGTCGGGCGTGACGATCCGGATCGCGTCGCCCTCGCGCCCGTGCAGCGGCTTGGCCACGTAGGACTCCATCCCGCGCGGCGAGTCCAGGAAGGCGGGCAGCAGGTTCGGGTGGCCGGGATACAGCTCCCACAGCACCGCGAGCAGCGCCTTGTTGGACAGGATCGCCTTCCACGCCGGTTCGATGAACAGGCACGACCGGGGGTGGCTGATCAGGTGCTTCCCGAACGGCTCGGCGAGCATGTCCTCCCACGGATAGAGCATGAACATCGTGTCGATGCCCCGCTCCTCCAGGTCCACGAAGCGCAGCCGCTCGCTGTCCCAGCCGATCTCGGCGACCTCCAGGCCGATCGTGGTCAGCCCGGCCTCGGTCGCGGTGTCCCGGAGGTAGGCGGTGTGCAGCCACTCCTCCTCGTCCTCGGTGCCCTCCACGTGCGCGAAGTGCATCGTCTCCGAGCGCAGGTAGGGCTTGATCCGACCCCACGCGCGCACGAGCCGCTCGTGCAGGCTGTTCCACTGGTCGCGCTCGGGGAAGCGGTCGCGCAGCCAGTACCACTGGACCAGCGAGGCCTCGATCAGCGCGGTGGGGGTGTCCGCGTTGTACTCGAGCAGCTTGGCCGCGCGCCCGTCGCCGCCCCACGCGAGGTCGAACCGCCCGTAGACGCTCGGGTGTTCCTCCTCCAGGGTGATCCGCAGGTAGTCGCGGGCCTCGTCGGGCAGGCCGAACGCGGTCAGGTCACCGCGTTCGATCACGTGCCGGGCGGCGGCCACGGACATCTCGTGCAGTTCCTCGGTGACGTCCTCGAGCCGGTCGACCTCGTCGAGGGTCAGCTCGTAGTACGCCTCCTCGTGCCAGTACGGCACCTCCGTGCCGTCGTCGTCCTCCCAGGCCGCGTAGAGCAGCCCCTGCGACTCGACGAGTGGCTTCCAGCCCGGTCGAGGCGTGCTGGGTATACGACGCATGGCTCAGGCCCTCCCCGGATGTGACACCGCGTCAGCTTGAACTCTTCGACGGGCACGAGCCGAAGCCGCCACGTTCGATCTTGCCCTTGCGCGGGCGATCGAAGGATCCCTGCCCGGAGACGAACGTCATACCCCTGGTCGGGGTGAGCGTCTGTCCGCACGAATGCGGGACGTAGTACCAGGACAGACCCGGGTCGGTGCGGCCCAGGCAGCGGAAGTCGTCGACGCGCACGTTGTGCGTCCGGTCCGCGCAGACCTCGGCGTAGCCGCTCTTGGCCGAGCTCTTGCCGCCGCCGCTCCCGCACGCGGTGAGTGCGCCGGCCAGGGTCAGGGTCAGGGTCGCCGCGACCGCCGTCGACTTCACGCCGCCCTTCCGTTGCGGACGCGAGCCTGACGACACGAGCCTGGTGGCGCGAGATGGGGTGGCCACGGGTCCTCCGCTCGAAGGGCTGCCGGTGACGGTCCGGTGTGGACCGACTCCGAGGACCGTACCGAGACCTGCGGGCCAACGGTGGCCCCGGGAGGGGGAAACCGGGGAAGTCCTCGACCTGGCCGGGGTGATTTGTCGATCGGTGCCGGTGATGTCCGATCCCCGCGGCGTCCGTGCGTTCGACGCGGCGGGACGCGGGTGCGGACCGCTTTGCACCGTGGAGCGGAGGCGCCGACGCTCCACGTGCGGGCTCGGCGATCCGGTGTCGCCACTCGACCGGTCTCGACCCGCGACGGTCGGGGTCAGATCCCGGTCGCGCCGAGCAGGCTGCCCACCGCGTAGGTGACCGCCATCGCCAGCGCCCCGCCCGCGGTGGTGCGCACGATCGCGCGGGCCGGCGGCGCACCGCCCAGCCGGGCACCGCTCCACCCGCACAACACCAGGGCGACCAGGACGGCGGCCACCGTGATCGGCAGTCGGGCCGAGGCGGGCGGCAGCACGATCGCCAGCAGCGGCAGCAGCGCGCCGACCGTGAAGGCCAGGAAGCTGGCGCCGGCCGCATGCCACGGGTTGGTCAGTTCGTTCGGATCGATCTTGAGCTCGACCTGGGCGTGCGCGGCGAGCGCGTCGTGCGCGGTGAGCTGTTCGGCCACCTCGCGCGCGAGCCGCCCGGTGAGTCCCTGCTGTTCGTACAGGCCGGTCAACTCGTTGAGTTCGGCCTCGGGTTCGTCGGTCAGCTCGCGGCGCTCCTGGATCAGCGCGGCCCGCTCCGCGTCGCGCTGGGTGCTCACCGAGACGTATTCGCCGGCGGCCATCGACATCGACCCGGCGAGCAGTCCGGCCAGCCCCGCGGTGAGCAACTGCGCGCGCTCGTCGGTGGCTCCGGCGACCCCGACCACCAGGCCCGCCGTGGACACGATCCCGTCGTTGGCGCCCAGCACCGCCGCCCGCAGCCAGTTCAGCCGGGTCCCCATCGCCTCGTCGTGCGGGGGATGGGTGGGCATCCGGTCGGGATCGTCCGCGGCGCTCATGAACGAAGTATCACGACGAAGTCCCGCGCGGGCGGCGTGGACACGGGCGCGGGGCTGGGGCGGAACCCGGGCGGGTCAGTGGGGCCGGATCGTCGCGGCCCGGTCGTCGCGGTCGGATCGTCGTGGCCGGGTCGGGGCTCCGGCCGTCCACCCGCACACGCAAGAACGCCCCGGACGGGATTCCGTCTGGGGCGTCGGTGTCTCCGGCTGCGGTGGCCAGGGGCGGGGTCGAACCGCCGACCTTCCGATTTTCAGTCGGACGCTCGTACCAACTGAGCTACCTGGCCTCGATGGATCAGGGCGCCTTTCGGCGCCCCGATCTTTCCATCTTGCGGTCCTGACGGGATTTGAACCCGCGGCCTTCACCTTGACAGGGTGACGAGCACTCCAAACTGCTCCACAGGACCTCTACGATCTCCACCCGGCTTCCCGGGTTTCCCTCGCGGTGTTTCGTGTTGAACCCTACCGTACTGGCTGTCCGGCTTGTTGCGGCCCCCGAGGGGGTTTGCTGCGTGCCCCCAACGGGATTCGAACCCGTGCTACCGCCTTGAAAGGGCGACGTCCTAGGCCACTAGACGATGGGGGCTTGTTGGCCGTGTCCGGCGTCTTGTTGCCGTCGGGGACGTCCCGAACTATACGGGGTTTTCGGCGGCGCTTGCAAAACAGATAACCGGGGGCCTGCGCGGGCCCGCGCACGCACCCCCTGGCGTGGGCGCGGAGGCCGCAGAATGGGGGGTGTGCTGGAGATGTCGCGCGAGGAGTTCGAGGAACTGGTGGCCGAGGCCCTGGACCGGATCCCGCCTGAGCTGACCAAGCTCATGGACAACGTGGCGATCTTCGTCGAGGACGAACCGGCCCCCGACGGCGAACACGGGACCAACCTGCTCGGCCTCTACGAGGGCATCCCGCTCACCGAGCGTGGTGACTGGTACGCGGGTGTGCTGCCCGACCGGATCACCATCTACCGCAACCCCATCCTGCGGATCTGCGAGACGTACGAACACGTCGTCGAGGAGGTGGAGGTGACCGTCGTGCACGAGGTCGCGCACCACTTCGGGATCGGCGACGAGTGGTTGCACGAGCACGGGTACGGCTGAGCGCTCGTCGGCGCACCGGGCGGGGCCGGCCCCGGATCGCGTGCGCTCCCTTCGTGCCCTCACGCGCTGCGGCCGAACGGGTGACGGGCGGTGCTCCGAAATTGGAGTGGGACTTTTCCCGTGCCCATGCTGAAGCGGTGACCACGCAGGGGGACATCGGGCCGGTGCCGGACTTCGTCGACGATGAGCCGGAGTTTCCCGGAACCGGATCGTTGACCCGTGTGGGCGAGCACGACTCGGCCGTGCCGCGCGCTCGCGAGGGCGATTGGCGCCGGTCGGCGGGCCCGGAGGCGTACGAACCGGTCGCGGGCGAGGCGTGGGGGAGCCCGGAGCCGCGGCCGCGGGAGGCGGGCGGCGACGTCGAGGAGGCGGACTCGAGCGGGTCCGTCGGGTCCGACCCGCGGTTCGCGCGGCCGGCCGGGCGGGTCGACCAAGTCGTGCCACCGGCGGGTGAGTTCGCCCCGTTCCGGACGACCGGCGAGCTCACCGCCGAGTTGGCCCGGGTCTGCCACGGCGAACCGGTCTCGATGCTCACCCGGTGGTTCGGCGAACCGGCCGCGCCGCGGGCCGCCGCCGTGGAACACGGCTCGGCGTCGCGGGACCGGCGGGCGACCGGGCGGCGCAGGTCCGCGCACCGGGCCCACCGGGCCGCCGAGACCGCGCGCACCGAGGTCGCGAAGGGTGCTTCGGAGGGTCGATCGGCAAGTATCGGTTGGGAGTTCGCCGCCGTCGTCGTGGTGCCCGCGCTCGTGCTCGCCGGGCTGCTCCACTACTTCGGCTGGGCCCGCGCCTCGGCCCGGTCCGCCTATCTCGGGTTCGACGAGAGCGTGCTGGACACGCCGGCCCGGGAGTACCTCGCGGACGGCCTGCGCGCGCTGTACCGGCCGCTGCTCGTGGCCGTCGCGGGTCTGCTCGCGGCCCGGGTGGCGCATCCTCGGCTGCTGGTGTGGCTGCGCCGACACCGGCGGATCGCCGCGTGGTGCACGTGGGCGCTGCGCTGCGGGTGGTTCGCGGTGCCCGGTGCGACCTGGGTCGCGGTGTATCGGTGGCCGGCCCGCGGCACGCAGTGGTGGCCGCTGTTGTTGCCGTGCGCGCTCGCGGCGGGGCTGTTGGTGTGCGCGTACGGGGTGCTGCTGTCTCGGCGGATCGGCGCGCACCGGCGCGGTCCCGGGGCCGGGGCCCGGCCGTGGTCGCCGTCGGCGCTGCTCGTCGCCGCCGCCGTGGTGTTGTGCCTGTTCTGGGCCTCGGGGGCGTACGCGAAGGTGTCCGGGCGCGACGCGGGCGAGGCCGTCGCGCGGCAACTGCCCGGGCGGACGGGCGTGGTGCTGTACTCGGTGCAGGATCTGCGGATGCGCTCGGACGACGGCATCGCGGTCGAGGAAGAAATCGGTGCTTCCTATCGTTACCGGTACACCGGACTGCGCTTGTTGCGCCGTGTCCCGGGGACGCTGTTCCTGCTCCCCGAGCACTGGTCGTGGCAGCGTCCGAGGCTGCTCGTCGTTCACGAGGACGCACGCCTGCGGGTGGAGTACGAACGCACCCGATAGGCATGGACGCGCAGTGATCGGGTACGCTGGTGAATCGCTTTGCCCATATCCAGGCGCCGCCATGAGTCGCGGCGCCTCGTAGGCTCGTTCTGGTGCTCCGCAGAAGTGTCGCTTTCTCGTGCGACCACATTTCGGCTGCGGACCTTCGAGACGGGCCGCATCCGGAAGGTTTTGCATGCCCCCCTATGCCAATGACACTGCTACGCCCATGCCCGGTACCGAAGGTGCCGAGGTGCAGGAGGGTGTGGCGGGTGCGCAGGCAGCCGAGGTGACCGAGGTCGCCGCGGAGATTACCGAGATCACTCCCGAGGTCGTCGAGAACGACGACACCACCGACGGCGACACCGAGTTCGCGGCGCAGGACGAGGCCGCGACGGACGCCGATGCGAACACCGACGACGACACCGACACGGATGTCGACGCGAGCGTCGAGGACGACGCCGCCGACGAGGCCGGGCTCGACGAGGCGGACGACGCCTCGGACGAGGTCGAGGCCAAGCCCGAACCGACCGGCCCCAGCTTCGCCGAGTTCGGTCTGCACAAGGACGTCGTGGACGCGCTCGCGCGCCGCGGCGTGACCCACCCGTTCCCGATCCAGGCCGCGACGCTGCCGGACGCGATGGCCGGCAAGGACATCCTCGGCCGCGGCCGCACCGGTTCCGGCAAGACGCTGGGCTTCGGTCTGCCGATGCTGACCCGCCTGTCGGGTCGCAAGGCGCGGGCCCGTCGCCCCCTCGCGCTGATCCTCACGCCCACGCGTGAGCTCGCGATGCAGGTGCACGACGCGCTGGAGCCGTACGGTCGCATCCTGGACCTGCGGATGAAGACGGTCACCGGCGGCATGTCGATGCCGAAGCAGATCTTCGCGCTGGAGCGCGGCGTGGAGATCCTGGTCGCCACCCCCGGTCGGCTCCAGGACCTGGTCGACCGCGGTTCGGCCGTGCTGGACAACGTCGAGATCACCATCCTCGACGAGGCCGACCAGATGGCGGACATGGGCTTCCTGCCCGAGGTCACCGCGCTGCTCGACCTGATCCCGGCCGGCGGCCAGCGGATGTTGTTCTCCGCGACGCTGGACAAGGGCGTGGACGCGATCGTCCGCAAGTACCTGGACAACCCGGTCACCCACTCGGTGGACCCGCACGCGTCCTCGGTCACCACCATGTCGCACCACGTGCTGGTCGTGCAGCCGAAGGACAAGACGTACGTCACGGCGGCCATCGCGGCCCGCCGCGGGCGCACGATGATCTTCGTGCGGACCAAGTTCGGCGCCGACCGCGTCGCGCAGCAACTGCGCGAGGCCGGCGTGCGCGCCGAGGCTCTGCACGGCGGGATGACCCAGGGCGCGCGTACCCGCACCCTGGCCGAGTACAAGGAGGGCCGCACGCCGGTCCTGGTCGCCACCGACGTCGCCGCCCGCGGCATCCACGTCGACGGCATCGACCTGGTCCTGCACGTGGACCCGGCCGCCGACTCGAAGGACTACCTGCACCGCGCGGGTCGTACCGCGCGGGCCGGCGAGGCCGGTGCGGTGGTCACGCTCGCGCTGCCGCACCAGCGCCGCACGGTGGACCGCCTGATGGAGGACGCCGGCGTCGAGCCGACCCGCCTTCGGGTGCAGGGCTCCAACGACCCGGAGATGCGCAAGCTGACCGGCGCGCGCACGCTGTCCGAGGTCAAGGCGCAGTCCGTGGCGGACGCCGCGGTCGAGGCCGAGGCCGAGGCGGAGCGCCTCGCGGGTCGGATCATCGAGCTCAAGGCCGAGGCCGCCGAGCTGCGCCGCAAGGCCGCCGAGCTGGCCGAGGCGGCCAAGAACGGCGACGCGCCGGTGCGGACCGAGCGCTACGAGCGTGCGGACCGCGGCGACCGCGGCGGCGACCGGCGCGAGGGTGGCTACCGGGGCGACCGTGACCGCGGCAGCGACCGTCCGCCGTACGGCGGCGACCGCGGCGGCGACCGCCGTGGCGGCGCGCCGCGTGGCGACCGGCCGTCCTACGGCGACCGTGCCCCGCGTGCCGGCGACCGCCCGTCCTACGGCGGCGGCGAGCGGCGCGAGGGTGGCTACCGGGGCGACCGTCCGTCGGGCGACCGCGGCCCGCGTGGCGACCGTCCCGCGTACAACGACCGTCCGGCCTACAACAGCGGCGACCGCGCCCCGCGCACGGGTGACCGGCCGTCCTACGGCGACCGTGCCCCGCGTGGCGGCGACCGTCCCTCGTACGGGGACCGCGCGCCGCGTACCGGCGAGCGTCCCTCCTACGGCGGCGACCGGCGCGAGGGCGGCTACCGGGGCGACCGTCCCTCCTACGGGGACCGCGCGCCGCGCACCGGTGACCGTCCCGGCTACGGCAACGACCGCGCCCCGCGCGGCGACCGTCCGACGTACAACAACGACCGGCCGGCCTACAACGACCGCCCGTCCTACGGCGGCGAGCGTTCGCACGACCGTGCCCCGCGTCGGGACGGTCACTACGACCGTCCGGCCGGTGGCCCGGCGGGCGACCGCAAGCCGCGCTGGAAGCGCGACGCGTGAGCGTCGGGTGACCGAGCTGTAACTGACGTGTAGTCAAAAACACTGAGCGGGGCGGGATCGATCGCGTATCGATCCCGTCCCGCTCAGTAATGTGGCGACATGAAGCGGACCTCGTTCGGAAGCTGGCCGTGCTCCATCGCGCGCGTCCTCGAGTTGTTCGGCGACGGGTGGACGCCGCTCGTGTTGCGTGAGGCGTCCTACGGGGTCCGGCGGTTCGAGGATCTCCAGGAGAATCTGGGGATCGGCCGCAACGTGCTGGCGCAGCGGCTGAACCGACTGGTCGAGGAGGGCCTGCTCGACCGGGTTCCGTACGAGGAGCGGCGGCCCCGACACGAGTACGTGCTGACCGCCAAGGGGCGCGACTTCTTTCCGGTGCTGGCGGCGATCGGGCACTGGGGCGACACCTGGCTGGCGGACGAGACCGGGCCGCCGGTGGTCTATCGGCACGGCGGCTTGGAGGGCCACGAGGCGCAGGCCGCCGTGATCTGCTCGGTGTGTGGCGACCCGCTCCACCTGGAGGACGTCGAGCCGTTGGCGGGACCGGGCATGACGGCGCGTCAGGCGCATCGGGCGGTGGCCGAGGGGCGTTGCGGGGCGCCCGCGCCCGCGTCGGCCGTGCCGGCGCAACGGGGGACCTGGTTGCCGGGGATGTAGTGGCCGCGCGGGTTGTCCTGGTCGCGGGCCTGCTCGGGTCCCGGCCGCGATGCGAGGGCGTGGCGGTGACCGGGGGTGTCCGCCGGTTACGGGCGGGCCGGTTCGCCGCGGTCCAGCTTGTCCCGCAGGCCCAGTTCGGCCCGGTCGGCGGCGGCCTGGCCGTGTCGCCATCCGTCCGCGTCGCGGCCGCGCAGACGGTGTGTGGTCTTGGTCGGGAACATCCGCTCGGTGGTCTCCTGGACCGCGACGTCGCGCGCGGCCAGGACCGGCAGCAGGCGGTTCTCGGCGGCCCGGTCCGCGCTCGCCTCGGCCTCCTCCTTCGCGGCGGTCAGCCGCTCGCGGATCCGGTCGGCGTAGGCGATCAGGAACGACTGGCGGAAGGTCTTGGTCCGGCGCGAACGGCCGGACTCGTGGTAGCGCGAGCCGGCCCGGTTCATCGCGGCGGTGGCCTGCACCAGGAGCGAGGTGTAGAGCAGTTCGACCGCGTCCAGGTCGGAGTCGAAGCCGACCACGGTGGAGAAGCCCAGCGAGCTCGACCAGATCGCCTGGCAGCCGTTGGCGTCGGCGACCGCGTCGAGCAGCAGCGCCTTGGAGCCCTCGTACGGGTTGTCCACGCCGATTCGGCACGCGGCGGGGGCATGCCGCGAACCCTCCTGCGCGCCCAGCAGCGCCTCGTCGATCCGATGCCGGGTCATCAGCTCCTGCGCCTTGGCGGTGAACGCCTCGGCCTCCTCCGGAAATTCGCTCGACTCGGCCTTGGCGAGCAGAGCGCGCACCCGGCCCAGTTGGCGGGGTTCGCCGGTGGCGGGCTGCTTGCGGGCCGGCTCCTGGAAGGACGCGGCGGCGAGCGGCTCGATGGCGGGCAGCCGGGCGACGCAGCGGAGCAGTTCGAGCACGCGCGCGGCGGTGCCGAAGCGGTCCAGATTCTCCCGGGCGCCGAGTTCGGCGAGGTAGGCGTCGTCCGAGCTCCACCACGGGGTGGTCGCGTCCAGATCGCGCAGTTGGGCGGTCCAGCGGCGGCCGGTGCCCGGGTGGCTGCGGGCCTGCGCGGCGACCACGTCGGCGGCGAGCGGGGCGTGCCGCTCGCCCAGCTCGCGGGTGACCGCGCGGACCACGTCGGCGGGTTGCCAGCCGCGCCGCCAGCAGCCGTCGGCGACGCGCTCGTACAGGGCGAGCACGGCGCGCGAGATGTCCGGCCAGTCGCCGGCGGAGGCCGCGAGCAGGGACGCGCCGAGGTCGATCGTGTCCTCCAAGGCGTCGTCGGACGCGCTCAGGACGGCGTGGAATCGGGTTTCGACGAGCGTGGTGGGCACCCGTCAAGGATTGCATTGTCCGCGCGCGAACGATTCGGGCCCGGTCGGCCGCCGCGCGCGGGTGCTCAGGTGCGGGTGTAGCGGCCCGGTGCGGTGCCCACGGCGGCGGTGAAATCGCGGGTCAGGTGGGCCTGGTCGGCGTAGCCCAGATCGGCCGCGAGCGCGGCCCAGTCGATCCCGGTGCCGTGCTCGGCCCGCTCGGCGACCTCCTGGAGCCGCGCCCGGCGGAGCACCCACTTGGGGCCGACCCCGACGTACTCGGCGAACAGGCGCTGGAGGCGGCGGACCGGGACGCCGACCTCCTCGGCCAGGTCGTCGACCCGGAACAGGTTCGGGTTCGTGGTGATGCGCTCGACGATCGTGGCGACCTCGGCCACCGCGGGGTCGAGGTCGGGCGGCGCCTGGGCCGGCCCGGACAGCACGCCGCGCAGCCAGGACTCGGCCAGGACGACCCGGTCGGCCTCGGCGGCGGTGCCGAGCACGCGCTCTCCGACCTCCGCGACGGTCGGGCCGAACAGGTCGACCGCGGGCAGCACCCGATCGGTCAGCGCCGCCACCGGACCGCCCAGCACGGACCGGAAGCCGCCCGCGCGGAACCGGATGCCGAACACGTGGCCGGCCCCGATCAGCTCGCGCTCGAACACGTCCCGCACCACGCCGTACACGGCCGGGTACGGCTGCTCGAAGACCACGTGCACGTTGGGGTGCGAGAGCACCTTCTGCTTGAAGGGCGCCCGACCGCGCAGATCCCAGCGCACGATCCAGTGGTAGTCGACGAAGGGCGCCAGGTCGGGGGCCGGCTCGTACCGGCTCACGTCCCAATTGCCCGGTCCGACGGCTGCGCGCAGCACCCCGCGAGGGCGATCGGGAAGTGTCATGTCTCCACCGTAGCCGGCGCCGGTGACACCGCATGTCGTGCCCCGTCGCGTTTGTTCAAGACCGGTTTCCGCAGGTCGCATAGCGTCGGATCCATGAATTTTCACCACCTCTTCGTCGAAGCCGCCGCCGAGGCGGACCGGATCGCCCACGGTGTCCCGCCCGAGCCCGAGGCCGGGCCGACGCCGTGCGGCGGGTACGACACCCGGGCGCTGATCAACCACTGGGTCGTGTTCACCTCGCACGGCATGGAGCACCGGGCGCTGCGCACGACGCTGCCGGAGGAGATGACCACACGCGACTTCGTCGCCGAGCCCGACTGGGCCGACGCGTACGCCGCGCAACTGGGTCGCGCGGTCGCGGCATGGGCCGATCCGCGGGTGTGGGAGGGCGAGATCGACTTCGGCGGCGGTGGCACGATGCCCGCGACGGAGATCGCCGCGATGCTGCTCTTGGAGTCGGTGCTGCACGGTTGGGACGTGGCGCGGGCGACCGGCCAGGACTATCGCGCGTCGGCGGAGCTGGGCGAGGCGATCGAGGGCATCGTGGCCACGTACGCGCAGATGTATCGCGAGTACGCCGGCTTCGCCGAGCCGGTGGCCGTCCCCCAGGACGCGAGCGCGTTCGAGCGCGCGCTCGGCGCGTCCGGCCGGGATCCGCGCTGGAAGGCCTGACCTCGCCGGCCCGACCTCGCCGGCCCGACCTCGCCGGCCCGACCACGACGGCCTGCCCGGCGCGGCCGGTGGTCGGGATCGTCGCGGACGGGGAGCCGAGCGGGAGCGGGACGGCTGTGCCTATGGTGGCCGCCGAACCCACTCGGAGGCATGCGTGGCAGCGTTGGCGACACTCGACGGTTTCGGTTGTACGGTCCGATTCAGTCCGGGCGCGCGGGAGCGGGCCGAGTTCGTCGCGGGGCGGGTGGATCGCGCCGCCGCGTGGCTGGGCGAACGGCTGGGCTTCGCACCCCGAATACGGTTGTCCGTGGCGAACGCGGCGGACTGGGACAGCGTGGCGACGGTGCCGCTGTACGGCACGCCGCAGGGCGCGCGGGACCACCTGCGGGTGGCCGCCGACGACGGCTGGTTCGGCACCGAGCTGTTCGCCGCGATCCGGCCGCACCTGGGCGCCGAGACGGCCCGGACGGTGCGTGCCGTGTACGGGGAACCGCCCGCGCTGCGCCCGTACTTCGACCTGGTGGCGGTGCACGAGCTCACCCACCTCTTCCAGGACCAGGTCTGGCCCGGGTATCCGGGCATGTGGATCGCCGAATTGCACGCGAACCTCGCGATGGTCGGCTACGCGCACGAGGTGGAGCCGGAGCTGTTGCCGGCCCTGCGGGCCTTCACCTCGACCGTGGACGACCTGCCGGTCCAGGTCACCCCGGTGCGCGAACTCGCGGACATGGAGCGCTCCTTCGAGCACGGTGCGATCAACTTCGCGTGGTTCCACTTCACCCTGACCCGGGCCGCGGAACGGTTGTGGGCGGCGGAGGGCGCGGAGGTGCTGCGCGCCGTGTACGAGCACATCCGCGCCGGGGGCGGGGCCGAGCACCCGGTGCTGCGGCAGGTCGCGACGGGGTGGGACCGGCACGCTCGGGCCGACGCCGTCGGCTGAGCACGAGCGGGGCGGGCGGGCGGCGGTCCGGGCGGCGGCGGTCGCGGGTCGCGGTCAGCCGGGGCGGCCCGCCAGTTCGGGGATCGCGGACAGTTCGGTGCGCGAGACGATGCCGAGCTTGGGATAGGCCTTGTAGAGGTGGTGGCCGACGGTGCGCGGGCTCAGGAACAACTGGGCCGCGATGTCCCGGTTGGACAATCCCTGCGCGGCGAGCCGGGTGATCTGCAACTCCTGCGGGGTGAGCAGCGCGAGCACGCCGGCGGGGCGGGGACCCTGTGGCGTCGCGCTGCCGCCGATCGCGCCCAGTTCGGTGCGGGCGCGCTCCGCCCAGGACCGGGCGTTTAGGCGGTCGAACTCCTCCAGGGCGATGCGCAGCCGGTCGCGCGCGTCGGTCTTGCGGCGCATCCGGCGCAGCCATTCGCCGTACAGCAGCCCGGTCCGGGCCCGCTCCAGCGGCCGGCGCTCGCTCTCGTGCCGGGCCAGCGCGGCGAGCCAGAGCTCCTCGGCCGCGTCGTCGCCGGCCAGCAGCGCGTGGCAGCGCAGCACCAGCGCGTGGGCCCAGCGTTGGTCGGCGCGGCGGGCCCACCGCTCGAAGCGGGCCAGCGGTTCGTGCGCGCGCTCGGGGGCGCCGAACCGGACGGCGGCCTCGACCAGATCGGGAATCGAACGGGTCGCGCAGATGTGATGACGCATCGGCTCCCGGGTGAGCCGCTCCAGCCGGTTCAGCGCCGATTCGGGCCGGCCCAGACCCAGATCGAGCAGTCCCAGCGCCCACGCCGACCACGGCGCGCCGGCCGGCATCGCGCTGCCCACGCCGCCGGCCAGCGCCGCGTCGGCGTGCCGGTGGGCGGCCTCCTCGTCGCCGGACACGCCCGCCAGGTAGGCCAGCACGCTCTCGAACTGACTGATCCACTGCTGCTGCCCGCTGTCCTGCGCGATCCGCAGCGCCTCGGACGCGGTGGCCAGCGCGTCGGTGTGCCGGCTCTCGAAGACCTCGGCCTCGGCCACGAAGAACAGGATCGTCGGCAGCCGACCGATCCCGCCGTGCAGCCGGCTCTCGGTGGCGAACATCGCCGCGATGTCGTGCGCGTGCACGTCCTGACCGAGGGTCAGTCCGACGCCGCAGGCGAGCAGCAGGTCGCGGAGCTCGTCGTTGCCGGTTCGGTGGGCGACTCGGACGAGGTCGCCGAGTTCGGGGCGCTCGGGATCGGCGGGTTCGGATCCGGGGCGCTCGGATTCGGGGCGGGCGGATTCCGGGTGCCCGGTGTCCTCGTTCGCGTTCGTGTTCGCGTTCGTGTCCGCGTTCGGTGGGAAGGCGGCGATGATGAAGTGGGCGACCGGGGTCACGGAGGCCGTCGGCGGCAGTTCCAGGGCGGCCAACGCCCGTACCGTGGACCGCACTTGCTCCTCGCCCAGGTACCACGCGGTGTGCATCGCCTGGAGCAGCATGCGCGCCGCGCGCTCCGGGTGGGTCACGGCGGTCAGCTCGGCGCCTCGGTGCAGCAGTTCGTGCGCGCCGGCGAACGCGCCCTGCCAGAAATCGGACAGGGCGCGTACGTGCAGCAACCGGGCCCGGATCGCGTCGTCGGTCGCGCCGGCCTGGGCCCGCTCGGCGAACGTACGGGCGCGGTCCAACTCGCCCGCCTCGGACGCGGCCTCGGCGGCCAGCACGAGCCGGCGGGTGCGCGCCTCGACGTCCTCGGTCAGGCGCGCGGCCTTCTCGTAGGCCAGCGCGGCGGCGAGGTGGCCGCTGCGTTCGCGGGCGCGTTCGCCGGTGCTCTCCAGGGCGGCGGCGGCCAGCTCGTCGACGCCGGTCGCGGCGGCGGCCAGGTGCCAGGCCCGACGGTCCGCGTGATCGGGCGCGTCGAACGCGGCGGCCAGCGCGCGGTGAGCGGCGAGCCGGCGGTCGATCGGCGCGCGCTGCTGGACCGCCGCCCGGATCAGCGGGTGCCGAAAGCGCAGCCGGTCGTCGTCGACCACGATCAGCGCCGCCTCCTCCGCGGCGGCCAGATCGGTGGGGCCGGCGCCGAACTCGGCGCCGGCCCGGAGCAGGACGCCCAGTTCGCCGGAGTCGTCGTTCGCGGCCAGCAGCAACAACATCCCGGTTCGCTCGTCGAGCCGGGTGACCTGGCCGTGGAAGGCGATCTGCAGCCGACTGGTGAGCGGCAGCGCGCCCGGGCGCAGGGTGTCGCCCGGCCGTTCGCCGGCGAGCGCGACCGGCAGTTCGATCAGTGCGAGCGGGTTGCCCTGGGCCTCGGCGAGCACCCGGTAGCGGGCGGTGGCGGACAATTCCCCGGCCTGGCCGGCCAACAGCTCGCTCGCGTGTTCGGCCCGCAGTGCGGTCAGGTGCAGCTCGGGCAGACCCGGGACGGGGAACGCGTGGCGGTCGTCGCGTGCGGCGAAGATCAGCGCGATGCCCTCGGCGTACAGCCGTCGGGCGGCGAACACGAGCGCGTCCTTGGAAGCCCGATCCAGCCACTGCGCGTCGTCGACGACGCACAGGAGCGGGCCGTCACCGGCGTACTCGGACAGCAGCGACAACACCGCCAGGCCGACGAACATCGGTTCCGAGCGCTCGCCCACGGCCAGCCCGAACGCGGCCTCCAGGGCGTGTCGTTGCGGGTCGGGCAGGCGGTCCAGGTGCGAAAGCGCCGGGCGGAGCAGCAGGCTGAGTCCGGCGTAGGGGAGTTCGGCCTCGTATTCGACGCCGGTGCCCCGGATGGTGCGCAGGCTCGTGCCGGCGACCACGTGATCCAGGAGGGCGGTCTTGCCGATGCCGGGCTCACCGCGCACGACGAGCACGCCGCTGCGGCCCTTCTCGGCGTCCGCGAGCAGTTGTTCGATGGTCGTCAGCTCGGAGTCTCTGCCGTACAACATGCCTTGCCGTCCCCCGTGTCTGCCGATCTCGTATCTCGTGTCTCGTACCGGCGCGGTACCGACGCGGTACCGATCCGGTACAGATGCCACCTGCGGATCCCCCGACGCCAAAGTACCTATGCGGGACTGATTCCCGTCGGTACGGGGCTCCGTAGGTTCATGTCCAACGGAGCTCGCCGGAACGGCCGGAAGCCCGGAGGAAGCACAAGGACGGTCACCATGACCACGAACATCGACTTCACCGCCCTGGCCGAGCGCTACATCGCCACCTGGAACGAGGCCGACCCGACCGCCCGCCACAAGCTGGTCGAGGCGGTTTACACCGAGGACGCGGTGTACGTCGACCCGCTGGTGGTGGCCGAGGGCCACGACGCGATCGACGCGACGCTGGGCGCGGTACAGGGGCAGTTCGCCGGCCTGGTGTTCAGCCTCGGTGGTCCGGTCGAGGGGCACCACGACCTGGCGCGTTTCACGTGGAACCTCGGCCCGGCGGGCGAGGAGGCCATCGTGGTCGGCTTCGACGTGATCCAGATCGCCGCGGACGGTCGGATCGCTCGGGTGAGCGGCTTCCTGGACAAGGTTCCGGCGGGGTTGTGATCGTTCGCTGAGGTCTCGGGTGCGCCCTCGGGTGCCCTCGTCGGGCCGGCGTCGAGCCCCTGCCGCTCCCTCGTCGAGCCCTTGTCGACCCCTCGTTCGTGTTGATTCCGACGCCGTGCGTGTCGGTGCCGTATCCGCTGGATGGACCCGGGGCCGGGGCGAGGCAGTGCCCGGCCCCCCGGTGTCCTCGCGGTGTCTCGATGCGCGGCCTCGCAAATTTCCCGGCCTTCCCGGCCGTTCTCGGCCCTCCCGGCCTCCCGGGATCTCAGGATCTCGGCTTCTCGGGCGCTGCTGCATCTCTTCTCTTCGCGTGTCGGACGCGTCTCGCCGCGTGCGTCGCCGCTTCCTACCTGCCTCGTCCCGCGCCGATCGGCGCTCGTATGAACCGAAAGGAACACTCATGTCCGCCACCACGACGGCCCTCGCTCCCGAAGCAGAGGCACCGACGCCCCGGCAGTCGTGGGGCGCACTGTTGGTCCTGCTCGCCGGGATCTTCATCACCACGCTGGACTTCTTCATCGTCAACGTCGCGATCCCGGCCACGCAGGAGGACCTGCACGCGACACCCGCCGCGATCCAATGGGTGGTCGCGGGCTTCGGACTCGCGGTCGCCGCCGGGCTGATCACGGCCGGTCGACTCGGGGACATCTACGGCAGACGGCGGATGTTCGCGGTCGGACTGGGGTTGTTCACCCTCGCCTCGGCGGGCTGCGGGCTGGCCGGCAACGCGGAGACGCTGATCGCCGCCCGGGTGGTCCAGGGTGCGGCGGCGGCCCTGCTGATGCCGCAGGTGTTGGGCCTCATCAACGTGCTGTACGTCGGCGGGCAGCGGGTCAAGGCGTTCACCGCGTACGGGCTCGCCATGGGCTTCGCGGGGGTCTTCGGTCAGTTGATCGGCGGCGCGCTGATCCAGGTCGACCTGTTCGGGCTCGACTGGCGCAGCATCTACTGGATCAACGTCCCGGTCGGACTGGTCGCACTGGCGCTGACGCCGAAGCTGGTACCGGAAAGCCGTGGCGAGGGCGGCGGCACCCGGCTCGACCTGGTCGGTACGGCGCTGATCACGCTCGGTCTGGTCGCGGTGGTGCTCCCGTTGGTCCAGGGACGCGAGCAGGGCTGGCCGCTGTGGACCTGGCTGTCGCTGGGCGTCGCTCCGCTGCTCCTCGGCGCGTTCACGCTGTATCAGCGCGGCCTGGCGTCGAAGGGCGGTGCGCCGCTGGTGGACCTGGTGCTCTTCCGTGAGCGGTCGTTCTCGGTCGGCATCACGATGGCGCTGGTGTACGGCCTGGTGAACGCGGCGTTCTTCCTGATCCTGGCGCTGTACCTGCAGATGGGTCACGGGATGTCGGCGCTCGACTCCGGGCTGCTGTTCATCGCCCTGGGCGTCGGGTACTTCCTGTCCTCGGCGGTCTCGGGGCAGATCGCGGCCAAGCTCGGCCGACAGGTGCTGGCGGCGGGCGCCTCGGTCCAGGGTGTCGGGCACGTGGTGCTCGTGGAGACGCTGGCGAACACCGACGCGACGTTGGCGCTGATTCCGGGACTGGCGCTGGCCGGATTCGGGATGGGCCTGGTGATGGGGCCGATGGCGGAGACGGTGTTGTCCGGGATTCGGGCCCGGCACGTGGGTTCGGCGGCGGGGCTGCTGTCCACGGCACAGCAGGTGGGCGGCGCGCTGGGAGTGGCCCTGGTGGGCATCGTCTTCTACGACACGCTGGGTGACGCGCCGACGGCGGACACCTTCGGGGACGCGTTCGTGAACGGCCTGTGGCTGCTGACCGCGTTCTGCGCGGTGGTCGCGGTGCTGGTGCAACTGCTGCCGAGCCGGCGGGCGCGGGCCGGGGCGGATGGGGCCGAGTCGGTGGACGCCGACGAGGCGGCCGACGAGCCGGTGAAGGTGGCGGTTGCGGTGTGAGGTGGGTACGACGGTGTGAGGTGAGTACGACCGTGTGAGACGCGATGGGCCCCGGCCGGGTGGTCGGGGCCCATCGCGTTTGTCGTTCTCGGGGTTTGTGGGTGAGTTGGGCTGCGGTTGTCTCGGTTCGGCTGGTTCAGTCGGTGTTTTGGCTTGGCTGGGTTCGGCCGGCTTCGGTGTCGATCCCGGCGGTGCCAGTGTCGGTTCGGGGTTCGGGGTTCGGGGGGCGCTTGAGGGTGAAGGCCAGGAAGGCGCCGAGTACGGCTGCCGCGCCCGCGACGAGGCCGGCGGTGCGTAGGCCGTCGATGAGGTCGGCGGGGGAGGCCGGGCCGGCGCTCGGGTCGAGGTGCGCGTTGGCCACGGCGATCAGTACGGCGAGCCCGGCCGCGCCGCCGAGTTGCTGGGCGGTGGTGGCCAGGGCGGACGCGATGCCCTGTTCGCGGGCGTCCACGCCGGAGGCCGCGGTGACGAACATCGCGGTGAAGGTGACGCCGCCGCCGATGCCCCAGATCAGGATGCCCGGGAGCAGCGCCACGAACGCGCCGTCGCTCGACATGCCGAGGGCGAGGGCGCCGATGCCCAGGCCGTTGCCGAGCATCCCTACGAACAGGGTGGTTCGCAGGCCCCGGCGGCCGATCAGGGCGGGGCCGAGCCGCATGCCGGCGAACACCGACAGCACGGTCACCGGGACGAAGGCGAGGCCGGTGCGCAGTGCGCTGTAGCCCAGGCCGTTCTGGAGATAGGTGGTGAACACGTAGTAGGCGCCGCCGAGCCCGCTCTGGAACACCAGGATCACGGCCATCGCGACGGCCAGGCTGCGGTTGCCGAACAGGCGGAGCGGTACGAGCGGGTCGCGGGTGCGTTGCTCGACGAGCAGGAACGCGCCGAGCAGGACGGCGCCCAGGACGATCGCGCCCGCGCCGCGGAGTGAGGCCCAGCCCGCTTCCGGCCCGCTGACCAGGCCGAAGACGAGCAGGGTGGAGCCGGCGGTGGCGAGCAGTACGCCGGGGACGTCCAGGCCGGCGGGCTGGTGGGTCGGTGCGTTGGGTTCCTTGGGTTCCTTGGGTTCCTTGGAGTCCTTGGAATCTTTGGGTGACTTGGGTGTCTTCGGTGTCTTCGGTGTCTTCGGTCCGAGGGTGCGCGGGGCGGCACTCAGGATGGCCGCGGCGGCCGGGACCATCACGAACATCACCCAGCGCCAGCCGCCGAGTTCGGTGAGGACGCCGCCGAGGAGGGCGCCGGCGGCGAGGCCCGCGCTGCCGGCGGCGGACCAGACGGACAGCGCCCGGGTGCGCTCGCGCCCTTCCGCGAAGCCGGTGTTGATCAGGGACAGCGTCGCGGGGGCGAGCATCGCGGCGCCGACGCCCTGGACCGCGCGGGCAGCCAGCAGGGTGCCGGGGTTGCCGGCGAGGCCGCCCGCGAGGCAGGCCAGGCCGAACAGCGCCAGGCCGAGCAGGAACATCCGACGCGCGCCCAGCCGATCGACGAGCCGACCGCCGAGCAGGAGCAGGCCGCCGAAGGTCACCGCGTAGGAGCTGACCACCCACTGCAACGACTGGGCGCCGAAGCCCAGTCCGGCGCCGATGTCGGGAAGGGCGACGTACACGATGTTGTAGTCGAGGGCGACCACGAACTGCGCGGCCGCGAGTACGGCCAGGGACCACGCGGTGGGAGTGCCCCTGGCCGGGGCGTCGCGGGCGGAGGTGTCTCGGGCGGAGGCGCCACGAGTGGCGGCGCTTTGTGCGGAGGTGTTCGGGGCAGGGGAAACAGGCACAGCGAGAGCCGTTCTGTGCGATCCGAGCGTTCTGTGTGATCCGAGTGATCCGAGTGATCCGAGTGATCTTGACTATGCGGCGTGCATTTACTGCACGCCGTATAGTTACAGCACGTCGAGCAGTATCGCAACGCTGTAGAGTTCGGTCATGGCCATGGATGAACGCACGCCGACCCGCCGGGCCCGGCTACGGGCGGAGACCGCCCGCGAGATCAAGACGATCGCGCTCGAGCTGCTGGCCGAGGGCGGTCCCGGCGCGATCACGCTGCGCGCGATCGCCCGGGAGATGGGCATGACGGCGAACGCGATCTACGGCTACTACGCGACCCGGGACGACCTGGTGAGCGTGCTGATCAGCGAGATCTACCTGTCCCTGGTGGAGGCCGCGGAAGCGGCTCGGGACCGGGTGCCGGTGGAGGACGCGGCGGGCCGGATGCTGGCCTGGGCGCGGGCGTTCCGGGAGTGGTCGTTGGCCAACCCGGAGGGCTTCCGACTGATCTACGGCGATCCCGTACCGGGCTACCAGGCACCGGTCGGCGGGGCCGCGTCCGAGGCGGGACACCGGGCCTGCGCCGGGCTCACCGGTCTGGTCGCCGCCGCGTGGCCGTCCGCCGAGGCGTTGCAGTCCGAGGACGCGTACGACTGGCCCGACTTCGACCCGACGCTGGTCGGCCTGATCCGCGCCGAGTTCCCCGACCTGCCACCGACCGCGGTCGCCCTCGCCCTTCGGGTGTGGGGCCGGCTGCACGGCCTGGTGTCCCTGGAGATCTACGGCCACCTGCGCGGCCAGACCACCGACCCGGGCCGCATCTACCGCACCGAAATCCACGACCTGATCCGCTCCCTGGGCCTGACCCCGCCCCGGACCACGCGATAGGCCGAACGCCGGGCGCGCCGGAGAGCCGGACGTCGCCGAATGGGGTCTCCCAGACCCCACCGCGCCGTCGGTAAGAGCGCGGCAGCCGTACCCGAAAGTGCGCGGATGGCCGCGGAGTTGCCGGCCCCCTTCGGACCGAGGACCGCCACGCCCGCGCGGCCGGCCGCGAACGTCCGGCAACGCTTCTCCCCGGCCGACGGGGATGGCGCCGCGTACGTCCCGAAGAAGTGGGCCGAAGCCGAGACGGCGAACCGCGAGATCGCCGGCGATGTGTTCACCATGTGCTCGCGGCCCGCCGGCGCTATCCGAGGCGGGGGCCATCAAGCCGGTCCTGATCAGCGGTGGAGCGGTATTGCGCGGTGGGCCGTCAGGGGATCGAACCCTGAACCCGCGGATTAAAAGCTAGACAGCGGTGGTGGTAGCGGGTGTTGGGGCGGGTAGCGGTGTGCATTTCTGTCCGGATTTGCACACCACTGCGTCCCGCTGATACCGCCTCGTGATGCGATGCGTGAGCACCTCCGCTCACGCATCGCTCACGCATTCAGAGCCTCCGGGAAGCGTCCGTGCCTGGTCGTAGGCCCCTCGTTCGACAATGGCGGATTGCCTGGGTCGGCGTCCTGGCGCTGCCGGACATTCGGCCATCTCTCCAATGCTGAGCCAGCATGCGATTCGCGAGCTTGACCGCGCGCCGTACATCTGTCCAGCCAGGATGTGGACTTCGACTTTGTTCTGGCCTACGCAAGGGAGACTGCCGAACGCGGCCAAATCGCACTCATCTCGTATGTCAAACTCATCCGCCGTGGCGCCCACAGATCCGTCCAGGCCCTCGAAGCCGACATCCGCACGGATCCAGACGCGCAACGAGGACCCGAGACCGTTCGTCTGGACGAAGACCGTCGACGAAATCCTTGATTCACTCGCGAAATATATCGCCAGAATTCTTGGCGCAGCACACTAAGGGCTGTCCCGTAAGCACTGGCGCCCCGTGCCCCGTCAACTGGGCCCAGCCGATATTCCGGGTCTGCGACCGCGAGCTGTGGCAGCCTG
>NZ_JBSFEO010000061.1:0-64252 GCF_053594475.1 Embleya sp. NPDC001921 | reverse complement strand
GCGGGCCCGCACCTTCCAGGAAGGTGCGGGCCCGCCGTCTCGTAGGTCTGCCCGGTGCCGTCGGACGCCCGCGCCGGTGTGCGGGTCGGGGTGGGTGCGCGCTCGGCCGAGCGCGGGTCGGCGCGCGCCGATCAGAGGTCGGAGCGTGAAGAGCCCGAGCCGGTGACGCCGTGGTTCGGTTGGTTCGCCTCCGCCTCGGGGTTGAGCCGCGCGGCGAGCAGATCGCGGATCTCGACCAGGAGTTCGGTGTCGCTGAGTTCCTTCTCGCCGGCGTGGCCCAGGGCCCGCTTGCGCCTTTCCATCATGTGGTTCAGCGGCAGCACGAGCAGGAAGTAGACGACCGCCGCGGTGATCAGGAAGGTCAGCGTCGCGCCGAGGACCGAGCCCCAGAGCAGTTGCACGCCGGTTGCCTGCCCCTTCGCGTCGATCCCGCACGGGCCCTTGATGCAGGTGGTGTACCCGTCCAGGTTCTTGGTGCCGAAGGCGCCCACGACCGGGTTGATCATGCCCTTCACGAACGCGGTCACGACCGCCGTGAACGCGGCGCCGATGACCACGGCCACGGCCAGGTCCACGACGTTTCCGCGCATGAGGAACTTCTTGAAGCCGCCCACTGCTTGATTCCCATCGATCTTGATCGGTCGAAGCCTCGAAGGGGCACACCGATCAATGATCCATACCGAAAAAAGTAGTAGTCATTGAATACCCCCCGAAGCAGGACAAGTCGCACGAGTCTGCTGTCATTCGCGATCCGTCGCAACAGGGCCGTTCGCGAGTCTGTGGATGGTATAGGTCAGTGCCGGTCCGGTTGCCACGCCGGCGAGTTCGGCGGCCACGGGGCGGGGGACTTCGAGGATCAGCAGGGCTCCCGTCGAGGAGCCGGACGAGGCCGGCCGGGCCACCACGAGCGCGCCGGGCACGATCAGGCGCGCGGGTCCCGGGTGGTCGGGAGGCGGCGCGGCCAGCACGTCGATCCGGTCGCCCGGGCGCAGTACGGCCACCGCGTCGGCGTCCGCGAAGCGCGCGGGCAGGGCGACCGTGCCCGGATCGCGCGGGGCGCCGGAGCGGGCCACCCGGACGTCGGTCACCGGCTCGCCCCGGCGCAGCGGACCGGTCAGCGCGACCCCGGCGGCCTGGCCCACCGTGTGCAGAACTCCCGCCGGACGCAAGGCCGTCGGCATCTCGACCAGGGTCAGGTCGGCGGGTCCGGGAGTGCTTCCCGCGGCCAGATCGCGCGCGGCCACCACGATCGGTGTGGTGGCCGCGGGTGCCGGGCGGACCGCCACGATCACCGCGAGCACCGCGACGGCGGCGGACAGCGCGGCCAGGCCGCGTCGATGGCGGGCCAGCACGCGCCGCCACGGCGGCCGGGCGCTCGGGGGCGGCGGCGCCCGGAAGGCCGGGCCGAATGTCGAACCGGGCGAGGACCCGAACGATCCCGAAGCGGACATCACACCTCCAGCGCGGGCAACGCGAAACGACACGGATGGTGCGGCCCGACCCCCGTCGGAACCGGGGCGGGAAAACGAGGGCCGAGCCGCGTTCCCACCGTGCCGCGCGCCGCCGCACCCCGGCCGAGGCGTCTCCTCGCCTGTGCACAAGTCCGCCCCTGGGGACAACGAGTTCACTCGTGTGAGTGACGCCCCCCGCCCGACCCCCGCCCGCCTCCCCAAACGCCACGCACCCCGCCACTCGACCCCGCGCACCACGAAGGCCGCCCCCCGAACCGGGAGACGGCCTTTCGTACGCTTCGATACCGCCACCGCGCGAACCGCGCGCGACCGCCCCAAGGGCAACGCCCTAGGCCGGTCGCTCGACCTCCGCCGTGCCGCACGCGCACGAACGCGTCTTCGGCAGCGCCGCGACCACGTCGAACAACAGCGTGCGCAACCGGTCGACGTTGGCCGCGAAGACCTCCATCACCTCGGCGTGGGTGACCCCCTCGCCCGCCTCGACGCCCGCGTCCAGGTCGGTGACCAGCGCGATGGCGGTGCAGCACAGCCCGAGTTCGCGGGCGAGTACGGCCTCGGGGTGTCCGGTCATCCCGATGATCGACCAGCCCTGGGCCGCGTACCACTTGGATTCGGCGCGGGTGGAGAAGCGCGGCCCCTCGATCACCACGAGCGTGCCGCCGTCCACCGGCTCCCAGCCCGACGTGCGCGCCTGGGCGGCGACCACCGCGCGGCCGTCCGCGCAGTACGGGTCGGCGAACGTGGTGTGCACGACCGGCGGGATGCCGCCGTCGGCGAGCGGGAGCCCGTCGAAGAACGTCTGGGTGCGACCGGATGTGCGGTCGATCAACTGGTCGGGGACCACGAGTGTGCCCGGACCCAGTTCGGCGCGCAGGCCGCCGGTCGCGCACGGCGCGAGCACCTGGGTCACCCCGACGGCGCGCAGGGCCCACAGGTTGGCGCGGTAGTTGATCCGATGCGGCGGGATCGCGTGGTCGCGGCCGTGCCGGGGCAGGAAGGCCACCCGACGGCCGGCCACCTCGCCCAGGAACAGCGCGTCACTGGGCGCGCCGTACGGCGTGTCCACGCGCACCTCGACCACGTCGTCCAGGAACGCGTAGAACCCGGAGCCGCCGATCACGCCGATCTCGGCCGGGGCCACCCCCGCCGGCAACACGCCGGTCGTCATCGGTCAGGCCGCCGTCGACGTCGTACCGGACGAGCCGGACGAAGACGAGGACGAGGACGAGGACGAAGAGGACGACGACGAACCCGAGGACGAGGAACCGCCCGAGTCGGACGAGGAGGACGACGACGAGCCCGCCGACGCGGTCGACGCGGCCGCCGGCGTCGAGGACGTGCTCGAGCCGCGGCTGTCGGTGCGGTAGAAGCCGGAGCCCTTGAACACGACGCCCACCGCCGAGAAGACCTTGCGCAGCCTGCCCTGGCAGGCGGGGCACTCGGTCAGCGCGTCGTCCGTGAACTTCTGGACGGCCTCAAGGCCCTCGCCACAGGCGGTGCACTGGTACTGGTACGTCGGCACGGTCTGGTCCTCCTTCGACAGACAGGTCAGCGGGGTACTGGCACTCTCACCTGTCGAGTGCCAATGGTGCAGCATTCACCGGAGATCCGTCCACCACGCTCGCGGTCATCGGTGTAATGGGTGTCACATCCGGGCTCGGCCGCAGCAGTCGCTGCCCGGTGAGCACCACCAGGAAGCCGATGCCGGCCGCCGCCAGGGTGAGCGCGAATCCGGCGCCCGAGCCGCGCGCGTCGGTCAGCATTCCGGAGAACGTCGAACCCAGTGCGAGGCCCAGGCCGATCGCGCCGGTCAGCCACGTGAACGCCTCGGTCTTGGCCTCGGCCGGGACCAGCGTGTCGACGAGGGTGAAGCCGGTGATCAGCGTGGGTGCGATCGCCAGTCCACACAGCAACGCGACGGGCACCATGATTCCCACCGTGGGGATCGCCCACAGCGGCGCGGTGCCCAGCGCCAGGAGCGCGAACGTCATCAGCATTCGGCGGTGCGCCGCCCGCCGCCAGGCGACCGCGCCGTAGACCGCGCCGGCGATCAGGCTGCCGCCCGCGAAGACCGCGTACAGCGCGCCTGCCAGCCCGGGCTTGCCGGCCTCGTCGGCGAACGCGGTGACCGAGACCTGCACGGTCCCGAAGACCCCGCCGATGCACACGAAGGCCACCACCAGGAGCCGCACGCCGCCGATCCGCAGCGCGGACACGCGCGGCGCGTCGTCGGCCGTGCGGACCACCCGCCGGGGCGCGGTGCCGCGTTGCAGCGCGAACAGCAGCGACCCGATCAGGGTCAGCGCGGCCTCGACGACCAGTCCGGCGGCCGGGTGCACGCCGGTGGCCAGGAAGGTGGCCACCACCGGACCCACCACGAAGGTGAACTCGTCGGTGACCGACTCGAACGCGAACGCGGTCGGCAGCAGCGGCGACCGCTCCAGGTGCGCGGCCCAGCGGGCGCGCACCATGGAGCCGATCTGCGGCACGGTCGCGCCGGAGAGCACGGCGGTGACGAACAACAGCCACAGCGGCGCGTCGGTGAGCGCGGCGACGATCAGCGCGGACACCGCCGCGCCGTGCAGTACCGCCCCGGGGACGACCACGGCCGCCTGGCCGAAGCGGTCGGCGAGCCGACCCGTCTGCGGGCCGACGAAGGCGAGCGCGACGGCGGCGGCGGCGGAGACCGCGCCGGCGGTGCCGTACGAACCGGTCGTGTGTTTGACCAACAGCACGATGCCCAGGCCGAGCATCGCGTAGGGCAGCCGCGCGATCAGCGCGGGCACCAGGAAACGCCAGGCGGACGGGGTCCGCAGCAGCGAGGAGTACGTGGATATCACGCGCACCACTCCTCGTGGGCGCGTCGTGCGGTCCGATGCGTGGGCATCGTGGATGTCGCTTCCTGCCACCTGGTGACGCACATGGGAAACCCCGGTGCGCCGAGAGCTGTCCTCGAAAGCGTCCACCGGGGTAGATACCGAAGCTGTGCTCCGGCCGCCGTGCGGTCCTGACGCCAGCCCTGCGTCAGGCAGAGTCGGTGTGTGGAGGGGATCGGCGATCGAGGCGCCGTGAGGCGCCCCGATGGCAATCAACCAACCGATCGTACCTCACGTGTCGCCCTTGACCCCGAACCAGCCCGCTAGCTTGCCGCCCCGGCTGACCGCGCGCAGCCGGTCCTCCGCGTCGTCGCGCACCGTGTCGGTGGCCACCACGAGCAGGTCGTCACCGCGCCGCAGCACGGTGGTCTGCTCGGGCACGAAGCTTTCGTCGTCGCGGACGATCAGGGTGACCGCCGCGCCGCGCGGCAGCCGCAGCTCGCCGACCTCCACGCCGTGCATGCGCGAGCTCGCCGGCACGCTGACCGACAGCAGGTGGCCCTGGAGCCGCTCCAGCGGCGCGGACTCCACGCCCAGGTCGGTCGGCTCGTGCTCGCCCGCGAAGCCGGCCTTGCGCGCTATCCACGGCAGCGTCGGCCCCTGCACCAGGGTGAACACGACCACCAGCACGAAGGTGATGTTGAACAACCGCTGGGCGTCCGGGACGTCCTTGACGATCGGGATGGTCGCGAGCACGATCGGCACCGCTCCGCGCAACCCCGCCCAGGACAGGATCAACTGCTCGCGCCACGGTATGCGGAAGGGCGTCGTGGTCACGATCACCGACAGCGGTCGGGCGACCAGCAGCAGGATGGTGCCGATCACCAGCGCCGGGACGATCGCGCCGGCCAACTCGTGCGGGGTGACCAGGAGTCCGAGCAGGACGAACAGCCCGATCTGGGCGATCCAGCCCAGCCCCTCGGCGAAGCCGCGCGTCGCGGGGCCGTGCGGGAGCTGCGAGTTGCCCAGCACCAGCGCGGTCAGGTAGACCGCGAGGAACCCGCTGCCGTGGGCCAGCGCGCCGCCGGAGTAGGCGAGCACGCACAGCGCCATCACCGCGATCGGGTACAGGCCGGACGCCGGCAGCGCGACGTGGCGCAGGCCGTACGCGCCGATCCTGCCGACCGCGAGGCCGACCGCCGCGCCGATGGTCAGCTCCATGCCGATCTCGCCGAGGATCACGTACCACGGTTCGACGTGACCCACGTGGGCGAACGTGACCACCAGGATGACCACCGGTGCGTCGTTGAAGCCGGATTCGGCCTCCAATAGACCGGTCAGCCGATGCGGCAGCGGCAGCTTGCGCAGTACCGAGAACACCGCGGCGGCGTCCGTGGAGGAGACGATCGCGCCCATCAGGATCGCGGTCGACCAGTCCACGTCCAGCACGATCCGGGTGGCGAACGCGGTGACCGCGACGCTCACCCCGACCCCCACGGTGGACAACACCGCCGCCGCCGGCACCGACGGCCTGATCTCCTTCCAACTGGTCGCTATCCCACCCTCGGCGAGGATTACTATCAGCGCGGCGTAGCCGAGCGTCTGGGTCAGCTCGGCGTTGTCGAAACCTATGCCGAGGCCGTCGGCCCCGATCAGGATTCCGAGTCCGAGGTAGAGCAGCAGGCTCGGCAGCCCGGTCCTGGTCGCCAGGCGCACCGCTATCACGGCGGACAACATGACGAGGGCACCCAGGAGCAGGACCTGGTTGAGCTCGGGCACGGACACGTGCGTCACCTCCGGCGGTCGTCGGTCCGGCCACCCCCCAGGCGGCCGCACGGAGTGCGGAACAAGAAGGCAGGGCGACGACGGGCAGAGCCGGCGACACCGCGATGCGCAGGCAATCAGCGAGCCATGGGAAGGGGGGCCCTGCCGCGCCGGCGCACCGGCGATGAATTACCTACGCCTGGCGAATATTTTACCAAAGCGAAGGATCCATACCCCACAGGGGTCCCGTCTCGTACCCGTGGCTGTGATGCCGACGACGCTCGGCTTTTAAGGTGTCCCTTGCCGCACCGACCGCATAAGGACCTTGATGCCTCCCTCGAAGACGCCCGACCCGGAGCAGCCCCCCGGTGGCCAGGACGCCTCATCCCCCGGGTGGGACGACTGGCCCACGGGCGAGTGGCCCACATCGCAGTGGGCCGCGGCGGATCCGGTCGCGGCCCAGCGGCGCGCGGACGAACGCGCGGAGCGTGAACGCCGAGCCGCGTCCGAGCCGTACGACGAGCCCGAACCGTACGGTGAGCCCGAGCCGTACGCGCCGCCACAGCCGCAAGAGCCGTACGCACCACAGGAGTCCTACGCCGCCCGGGAGCAGCCGTACGCCCGGGAGCCCCACCCGGCCGCCCAGGAGCCGTACGCCGCCCAGGAGCCCTACTCACCGCCCGAGCCGTACGCGGAGCCGCCCGCTCCGGCGGCGGTGCCCGCTCCCGCGGGGCCACCCGCGCCGCGTGCCGCCGAGCCGCCGCGGGTCGAGTCCGCGCCCGTGCCCGCACCGGCGGCCGAGCCCGCGCCCGCCGCCGATCTTGAACCCGCCGCCCCGGCCGAGGCGCCCGCGCCCGGCGCCACCGCCAAGGTCAAGGAACGTTCGACGACCCCCAAGGGGCCGTCCAAGGCGTGGCGCCGCTTCCGGTTGACGGCCATCGTCCTGGTCGTGGTGCTGGCCATCGCGATCGGTGGACTCGGCTGGTGGGGCTGGCAGTTGTCGCGCGACTCGTTCCCGCAGGCCTCCGGCACGGTCCGGGTTCCGGGGCTGACCGCCAAGGTCGACGTGGTCCGCGACGCCAAGGGCATCCCGCAGGTGTACGCCGACACGTCCGAGGACCTGTTCCGGGGGCAGGGCTACGTACACGCCCAGGACCGGTTCTGGGAGATGGACGTACGCCGGCACATGACCGCCGGTCGGCTGTCCGAGATGTTCGGCTCCGGTCAGGTGGAGAACGACAAGTTCCTGCGCACGCTGGGCTGGCGCAAGGTGGCCGAGCAGGAGTACGCGGCCCTGCCGCCGGAGTCGCAGAAGTTCCTCCAGGCCTACTCCGAGGGCGTCAACGCCTACCTCAAGGACCACAAGGGCGCAGACGCGTCGTTCGAGTACGCGCTGCTCGGCCTCGTGCACGACGGCTACAAGGCCGAGCCGTGGACCCCGGTCGACTCCGTCGCGTGGCTCAAGGCGATGGCGTGGGACCTGCGGACCAACATGCAGGACGAGATCGACCGGGCGCTGCTGTCCGACAAGCTGACGGTCAACCAGATCGACGAGCTCTACCCGCCGTACCCGTACGAGGCGAACAAGCCGATCGTGCGCGACGGTGCGATCGTCAAGGACGGCAAGGACGGCAAGACCGAGCGCTTCGCCCAGGACGCGCCGCCCGCGGTGCCCTCCAAGAGCGCGCAGAGCGCGCTGACCGGCCTGTCCGAATCGTTGTCCAAGCTGCCCTCGCTGTTCAGCGAGAAGTCCTCCGGTGTCGGCTCCAACTCGTGGGTGGTGGCGGGCAGCCGAACCACCACCGGCAAGCCGCTGCTGGCCAACGACCCGCACCTGTCCCCGTCGCTGCCCTCGGTCTGGTACCAGATGGGCCTGCACTGCCGCACGGTCGGACCCAAGTGCCAGTACGACGTCTCCGGCTACACGTTCTCCGGCATGCCGGGCGTGGTCATCGGCCACAACCAGAAGATCTCGTGGGGCTTCACCAACCTCGGCGCCGACGTGACCGACCTCTACCTGGAGAAGGTCCAGGGCGACACCGTGCTCTACGGCGGCAAGTTCGAGCCGTTCGTCGACGTGCGCCAGGAGACGATCAAGGTGGCCGGCGGCGCCGATCGGCAGATCACCGTGCGCACCACCCGGCACGGGCCGATCCTGACCGAGGTGTCCGACGAACTGGAGGACGTCGGCAAGGACGCGCCGATCCCGGACCCGAGCCCGCAGCGCGAGGAGGGCTTCGCGGTCGCGCTGCGCTGGACCGCGCTGGACCCGGGCACCTCGATGGACGCGCTCTTCCAGCTCGACAAGGCGCAGAACTGGAACGACTTCCGGGGCGCGCTGAAGAACTTCGACGTGCCCTCGCAGAACGCGATCTACGCGGACGTCGAGGGGCACATCGGCTACCAGGCGCCCGGCAGGATCCCGGTGCGGCGCAGTGGTGACGGCCGCTGGCCGGTGTACGGATGGGACCCCAAGTACGACTGGGTGGGCACCATCCCGTTCGACTCGCTGCCGAACGTGTACGACCCGCAGGACGGTTACATCGTCACCGCCAACAACGCGGTCACCTCGCCGGCGTACCCGTACCTGATGACCTCCGACTGGGGCTACGGCTCCCGCAGCCGGCGGATCGAGGAGATGATCACCACCGCGCCGGGCAAGATCGACGCGGCGGCGATGCAGAAGATGCAGGCGGACGACGTCAACCCGGTCGCGCAGTTCCTGGTGCCGTACCTGCGTGACGTCAAGATCGACGATCCGTGGGTGCGCGAGGCGCAGGACCTGCTCAAGGACTGGGACATGCGCAACGACGCGGACTCCAAGGCCGCGGCGTACTTCAACGCGGTGTGGCGCCAGGTGCTCATGCTCGCCTTCGGCGACAAGATGCCGTTCTCGGTCCGGGCCGACAACGACTGCGCGAGCAACCCGACGACCAACCACGTGCAGTGCGGGGACCGGGACGACTCGACCGCGCAGCCGGACGGCGGCGACCGGTGGAACGAGGTCGCGCGCACGCTGCTGGCCAGCCCGGAGAGCCCGTGGTGGAACATCTCCAAGAACCCGGGCGCGATCACCACCCGCGACGGTCTCCTGCACAAGGCGATGACCGAGGCGAAGAAGGACCTCACCTCCCGGCTCGGCAAGGACATCGACACCTGGTCGTGGGGTCGGCTGCACACGCTGACGCTGCGCAACCAGACGCTGGGCACCGAGGGGCCGGGCGTGGTCAAGTACATGCTCAACCGCGGGCCGTACCGGATGTCCGGCGGCGAGGGCCTGGTCAACGCGACCGGGTGGAACGTCGCGCAGGGCTACGAGGTGACCACCGTGCCGTCGATGCGGATGGTGGTGGACCTGTCCGATCTGGACGCGTCCCGGTGGATCAACCTGACCGGCGCCTCCGGGCACGTTTGGCATGACAACTACACCGACCAGACCGACCTGTGGCGCAAGGGCAAGACCCTGGCATGGCCGTACACGCCCGCCGCGGTGGACAAGGCGGCCAAACACCGGCTGGCCCTGGTCCCGGTCGCTCCGGCGGCCCCCGCCGGGCCGTGACGGCGGCCCGCGGCGGTGCTACCGGGTGAACCGGTACACCGCCGCGGGCGTCACCGCGACGTCCACGGGCACGTCGTGCGGCTCGGCCGGCACCCGGTCGAGCACCTCGTCGTCGTACAACAACACCACCGTCACCGCCGCCGGCACCCGGGTGAGCGCCCGGTCGTAGGACCCGCCGCCACGCCCGAGTCGAAGACCCCGGCGATCCACCGCGAGCCCCGGCACCACCAGGACGTCCGCCGTGCGCACGCCCTCGACGCCCAGCCGCGGTCCGATCGGCTCGCGCAGCCCCCGGCCCGCCGGCACCAGCGACGCCGGCCCCTCGTACACGGCCCAGTCCAGGTCGTTGTCCGCCAGCAGCACCGGCAGCAGCACCCGGCGGGTCGATCCGGCGGCGAGGTCCTCGGCCAGACCCCGCCCGCCCGGCTCGGAGCCCACCGGAACGTAGGCCGCGACGGTCTCGGCGCGGGCCACCTCGGGGAGCGCGAGGAGCGCGTCGCGGAGCGCGCGACTCGCCGCGACACGCCGATCCGACCCCATGAGTGACCGTGAGTGCAACAACTGTGACCTCAGCGTGGCCTTGTCGTTGAGGATGTCCTTCATGCTGTTCCCTGAATGACGTGTTTGGACGGGTTACCGAAGGAGTCCGCGCAATCGACACAGTTCGCGCCACCGCACCGGACCCGGATCCCGCATGGCCCTGACTTTCGAACGACTCCTGATCATCCTGCTCGTCGGCGCGCTCTCGGTGGCGGTCGGCTCGCTGGCGGTCGCCGTGCGCCGGCTGCGCGCGATCGCCGGGAACGAACTGCCCGAGTTGCGGCACGAGGTCACCCGCCTGGAACTCAGCCGCGCCGAGTTGGAACGGCTGTCGGTGACCGACCCGCTGACCGGCGTGTGGAACTACCGCTACCTGCAACTCGTACTCGATCGCGAGGTGATGCGCGCGACCCGGTTCGGCCGGCCGCTCGGGCTGCTCATGCTCGACCTCGACCACTTCCGCGACGTCAACGAACGGCACGGTCACCAGGGCGCGAGCGCGGTGCTGCGCGAGGTGGCCCAGCGGCTCGCCCTGGAGATCCGCCAGGTGGACACGATCGCCCGGTACGGCGGCGAGGAGTTCGTGATCCTGCTGCCCGAGACGGACGCGGCCGGCGCGGCCAAGGTCGCCGAACGTCTGTGCTACGCCGTGCGGCGCGGCACGTTCGGCGCGGCGACCGACCCGGTCCGGCTGACCATGGCGATCGGCACGGCCGTACTGCCCGGCGACGGCACCCACTCCGCGACCCTGCTGCGGGCCGCGGATCGGGCGCTGGGCCGGGCCAAACGGGCGGGCGGCGACCGGTTCTGCGGCCCGGATCCGACCGAGGGCGGACCGCCGGGCGACAAGCGGCCGATCGCCGGGCTTAACGGGACCCCGGGCGACCTCACCCGTTAGTGTGCGAGCCATGCATGCGCGTCGTTCGTTCCACATCACCAAGGCCGTCGTTCCCGCCGCCGGCCTGGGCACCCGCTTCCTGCCGGCGACGAAGGCCACGCCGAAGGAGATGTTGCCGGTGGTGGACACACCGGCCATCCAGTACGTGGTCGAGGAGGCGGTCGCCGCCGGGCTCACCGACGTGCTGATGGTCACCGGTCGCAACAAGCGCCCGTTGGAGGACCACTTCGACCGGGCGTACGAACTGGAACACGCGCTGGCCGCCAAGGGCGACCTGGACCGGCTCAAACTGGTCCGCGAGTCGAGCGAGTTGGCCGCGATCCACTACGTGCGCCAAGGGGATCCGCGCGGCCTGGGCCACGCCGTGTCGTGCGCCCGCCCGCACGTGGGGGACGAGCCGTTCGCGGTGCTCCTGGGCGACGACCTGATCGACCCGCGCGATCCGCTGCTGAGCACGATGTTGCGGGTGCGCCGGGAACTCGGCGGCAGCGTCGTGGCGCTGATCGAGGTGGACCCGGCACAGATCCACCTCTACGGCTGCGCGGCGGTCGAACCGCTGGCCCCGGGCACCTCCGAGCCCGGCGTGGTGCGTGTCACCGACCTCGTGGAGAAGCCGGAGGCGGGCGGCGCGCCCAGCAACTTCGCGGTGATCGGCCGCTATCTGCTCGACCCGGCGATCTTCGACGTGCTGGAGAGCACCCCGCCCGGTCGGGGCGGCGAGATCCAACTGACCGACGCGCTGCGGGTGCTCGCGGGTCGCGAGGCCGCCGACGGCGGCACCGTGCACGGCGTGGTGTTCACCGGCCGCCGGTACGACACGGGTGACCGGGCCGACTATCTGCGTGCCATCGTGAAGCTGGCATGCGAGCGTGAGGACCTGGGACCGGCGTTTCGGACCTGGCTGAGGCAGTACGTGAACGAGGAGATGCAGGCATGAAGAGCGTCGAGGACCACCTTGCCGGGATCCTCGGACGGATCGCACCGCTGGCCCCCCTCGAACTGCAACTGCTCGACGCGCACGGCAGCCTCCTGGTCGACGAGGTGGCCGCCACCGGCGACCTGCCGCCGTTCGACAACTCGTCGATGGACGGATACGCGGTACGGGTCGCGGACGTCGCGGACGCGGGCGAGCGCTACCCGGTGGTGCTCGACGTCGTCGACGACATCGCCGCGGGCAACGCGCCGAAGAGCGCGATCGGGTCCGGCACGTGCGCGCGGATCATGACCGGCGCGCCGCTGCCGGAGGGCGCGGAGGCGATCGTGCCGGTCGAGTGGACCGACGCGGGCATGCCGACGGTGCGGATCACCCGGGCGCCTTCGAGCGGCCAGTACATCCGGCGCCGGGGCAGCGATGTCACCGCCGGGCAGACGGTGCTGGACGCGGGCACCGCGGTCGGCTCGGCGCAGGTCGGCCTGCTCGCCGCGATCGGCCGCGAGCGGATCCGGGTCCGGCCCAAGCCGCGCGTGGTGATCCTGTCCACCGGCAGCGAGCTGACCCAGCCCGGCCGGCCGATCGGTCCCGGCCAGATCCGCGACTCGAACAGCTACATGCTCACCGCCGCCGCGCGCGAGGCGGGCGCCATCGCGTACCGGGTCGGCAACGTGCCCGACGACCCCAAGATCCTGATCGACACGATCGAGGACCAGTTGATCCGGGCCGATGTGGTGGTCACCACGGGCGGGGTGAGCGCGGGCGCCTACGACGTGGTCAAGGAGGTGCTCTCCGAGCTGGGCACGGTCGAGTTCGGCAAGGTCGCGATGCAGCCGGGCATGCCGCAGGGCTTCGGTGTGATCGGCCCCGACGAGACGCCGATCTTCACGCTTCCCGGCAATCCGGTCAGCGCGTTCGTGTCGTTCGAGGTGTTCGTGCGTCCGGCGCTGCTGCGCATGCAGGGCGCCGAGGTCACCGAGCGGCCGATCGTGCGGGCCACCTGTTCGGCGGCGCTGAAGTCCCCCGAGGGCAAGCGCCAGTTCCTGCGTGCCTGGTACACCCCGCCCGCGGCGGGGGTCGGCGAGGGCACCGTGGACCCGGTCGGCGGCACCGGCTCCCACCTGCTCGGCAGCCTGGCCAGGGCGAACGCGCTGATCACCCTTCCCGTCGACGTCACCGAGGTCGCCGCGGGCGCCGAGGTGTCCGTGATGCTGCTCGGCTGAGCGCCGCGATCCCCGGCCCGGGCGGCCCGTGCATGCGGGCCGCCCCGTTGTGCCTCTAACGTTGCCCCAGCACGACACACGGCAGTTCGACACGCACGGCAGATCGATCCACAAGGCGGATCGATACACAAGGCACTTCTACGCCCACCGCACGGGGGGCTCACCGTATGGGGTGGAAAGTTGACGCGCGGCGCCAAGAACCTCACGCACCTCGACGAGGCCGGCGCGGCCCGCATGGTGGACGTCACGGCCAAGCAGATCTCGGTCCGCACGGGCACGGCCTCGGGCCGGGTGCTCGTGTCGCCCCGCGTGGTCGAACTCCTGCGGGGCGAGGGCGTGCCCAAGGGTGACGCCCTGGCCACCGCCCGGATCGCGGGCATCATGGCCGCCAAGCGCACCCCCGACCTGGTGCCGCTGTGCCACCCGATCGCGCTGCACGGCGTCGTGGTGGACCTGACGGTGCAGGACGACGCGGTGGCGATCACCGCGACCGTGCGCACCGCCGACCGCACCGGGGTCGAGATGGAGGCGCTGACGGCGGTCTCCGTCGCGGCGCTCACGGTCGTGGACATGATCAAGGCAGTGGACCCGGGCGCGGTCATCACCGACGTGCGGGTCGAGCAGAAGACGGGCGGCGCCTCCGGGGACTGGCGACGGGACACCGGGGCAGGGGCCACACAACGGGACGGAGGGCAAGTCTGATGCGAGCCATGGTGATCACCGTGTCCACCCGCGCGGCGGCCGGGACCTACGGGGACGAGAGCGGTCCGGTGATCGTGCGCGGGCTGCAGGCGCTGGGCTTCGAGACGCGGGGCCCGCAGGTGGTGCCGGACGGCGAGCCGGTCGCCCAGGCGCTGCGGGACGCGGTCGCGGGCCACTACGACGTGATCGTCACCACCGGGGGGACCGGGCTCAACCCGTTCGACCAGACCCCGCAGATGACCAGCCGGGTGATCAGCTACGAGGTACCGGGCATCGCCGAGGCGATCCGGATGGAGAACTTCGCCAAGGTGCCGACCTCGATCCTGTCGCGCGGCATCGCCGGCGTCGCGATCACCCAGGACTCGCACTGGACCTACCGCAGCCTGATCGTCAACCTGCCCGGCTCGCCCGGCGGCGCGCAGGACGGGATCAACGTGCTGTCCAAGGTGCTGCCGCACGTGGTGTCGCAGCTCCAGGGCGGCGACCACCAGCAGGGCGGCGGATTCGGTGGCGGTGGCGGTGGTGGCGGGGGCTTCGGCGGCGGTCAGCAGCCCGCGCCCGGGGGCGGCGGGTACCAGGGCGGCTTCGGCCAGGGCGGCGGCTACCAGGGCGGTGGCGGGGGCGGCGGGTTCCAGGGCGGCGGGGGCTACGGAGGGGCGCAGCAGCCGCCATGGGGCACGCACTGACCCGCGGGTGGCCGGTCGAACTCACCGAGGGCCGGGTCACCCTGCGCCCGATCCGCGCCCGCGACGCGGTCGCGTGGCAGGAGGTGCACACCCGCAATCGCGAATGGCTGCGCCGCTGGGAGGCGACCGTGCCGCCGGGATCGGCGGCCGGTCGCCGGCCGACGTTCCGGCAGATGGTGCGCTTCCTGCGGGCCGAGGCGGGCGCGGGACGGATGTTGCCGTTCGTGGTGCTGTACGACGGGCAACTGGTCGGCCAGGTCACGGTCGCGGGCATCACGTGGGGGTCGATGTGCTCGGCGCACGTGGGCTATTGGGTGGACGAGCGGGTCGCCGGGCTCGGCGTGATGCCGACGGCGGTCGCGCTCGTCGCCGACCACTGCTTCTTCCGGCTCGGCGTGCATCGCCTGGAGGTGTGCATCCGACCGGAGAACCGGGCCAGTCGGCGGGTGGTGGACAAGCTGGGGTTCCGCGAGGAGTGCCTGCGCCCGCGCTACCTGCACATCGACGGCGACTGGCGCGATCACCTCGCCTACGCGTTGAACGCCGAGGAGGTCCCCGAGGGGCTGCTGATGCGGTGGCGCGCCTATCGGGAGAGCCGGGGCTTCACCTGGTAGCGGGATCTCGTCGAGCGGGATCCGTGCGCCGGCAACACCCGCGAGCGGAACCTGCGGAACCTGTGTGGGCAACCCCTTCGAGCGGAACTCCTGCGGAACCCCTTCGAGCGGAACTTCCGCGGGGAACCCCTTCGATGTGAATCTCTTCGATGTCGATCCCGCCATATCGACACATCGATCTTGCGATTTCGCTACTCTCCCGGAGATATGAGCGGTGTCACCTCGGCAGACCCCGGCGCCCCCGGGAGAACGGCTGCCCGAGGGGCCTCGGGAGCCACGCCGGTTCCGGGCATCTCGGGTGTCCCGGTGATTTCTGCCGTGTCGGTCTTCTCGCCGAATTCGGTGCTGTCGGGCTTCCCGGTGAATTCGGCCGCGCCGGATGGTTCGGTGGATTCTGTCGCCTCGGGCGTCTCGGCAGTCACATTCGTCACATGGGTATCACCTCGGATCGGGCGACACACCGTGCCTAATCCGACGATGCGGCGCCCATCCGGCTTAGCGTGTGAAGCGTGAACGGCAGCGGCCTGATCTACGCAGCGATCGTGGGGGCCTGGGCTGCCTATCTGGTGCCCATGTGGCTTCGCCGACAGGACGAGCTCAACGAGGCCCGGCCGACCGAGCGATTCACCACCGCGATCCGGATCCTCTCCCGTCGCGGCGCCTTCGAGCGCCGCTCCGCCCGCGCGCTCGCGGAGGCCCCCGCATCCGCGGAGGAGGGCACGGACGCGCCCGAGCGGCGCGGTCCGGCCGAACCGCCGCGCGCCGCTCGGCAACACCCGGCCAAGCCCGGCGCGCAGCCGACGCCGCAGGCCGCCCCGCAGTCGACGCCGCAGCCGGCCGCGACCCCCGGGTCGGCGTCCTCGGCCAAGGGCAAGCCCGGCGCGGTCAAGCGTCCCGCCGCGCCGGTCCGCCGCGACGAGGGCCGGGCCGCTCTGCTCACCCGGCGCCGCCGGGTGATCGCGAGCCTGTTCGCGACCTTCACCGCCGGCGCGATCCTGGCCGGGGTGGCCGGGCTCGCCTGGGTGTGGCTGCTGCCCGCCGTGCCCGGCGTCCTGCTCTCCGCGTACATCGTCCACCTGCGCGTGCAGGAGCGGCGTCGCTATGAGGCGGGGCTGCGTCGACTGGGCCGACCCGCGGGCAAGTCCGGCGGGCCCGCCGACAGCCCCTCGGCCGCCGAAGCGCGCCCGCGGGCCAAGACCCGCGAGCTGCCCGACGGCCCGCCGGCCGAACCCCGCGCGGCGGCTCCGCCGACCGGCGGCGACCCGCGCGCCGCCCGCGCGCCGCGCTCGGGGCCGACCGGCTCCGCCGGGACGGGCGGCGCCTCGGGAGCCTCCGCCTCGGCCCGGGGCAGGCGCGACCGCGAGGCGGAGGAACCCGCCCTGGCCGAGTGGATCGCCGAGTTGGCCACCGACGGCGGCCCGCACGACCGCGACTCGTGGGACCCGGTGCCGGTCCCGCTGCCCACGTACGTGACCGCTCCGGTGGTCCCGCGCGGCGACGCCGAACAGGAGCCGGAGCGCCCGCAGATCCACGCCGTCCCGGACCCCCGGCCGACCGAGTCGGCCCGCCCGTCCACCCCGTTGTTCGACCAATACGCCGAGGACACCCGTACCGCCTACGGCTCCTCCGTCGACTCGCTGCCCCTGTACGAACACGAGTGGCGCCGGGCCGTCAACGAGTGAATACCCGTGCGCGACCCACCTCGTCGAGGTGGTAATGTTTCTCCTCGTTGGGCCTGTGGCGCAGTCTGGTAGCGCACCTCGTTCGCATCGAGGGGGTCTGGGGTTCAAATCCCCACAGGTCCACACAGTACGAAAGCCCCGCCGGGATCCGGCGGGGCTTTCGTCGTTCCCGGATCCCGACGCGTGGCAAGGCCCGTCCGGATTCGGCGAGTTGTGCGGGATCGGGTTACGGGTCGATGAGGAGTGGGTGAACTGCGTCGCTTTTCCGGCGGGGCGGGAATGCGCGGCGGTTGATCGGGCTTGGCCGAGAGAGTGCGCCCGCCGAGACGTGTGCGGGGGCGCTGCCGCGTGTAGCGGAGTGTGTTCGGATGGTTATTACGGTCGCGTAGGCGAGGTGAGCGATGCCAACATCGGGTGACATGGCCGAGCTATTGAATCCACACGGGAACCTGTCCGGAATCAACTCTTATGTGGCAATCGGCGACAGCTTCACCGAAGGTGTCGGCGATCCCGGGCCCGACGGGAACTACCTCGGGTGGGCCGATCGGTTCGCGGCTCGGCTGTCGACGGAGCGGCCGGGGCTTCGGTACGCGAATCTGGCCGTGCGCGGGAAGTTGCTGCATCAGATCGTCGAGGAGCAGGTGCCGCTGGCCATCGCGGCGCGACCCGATCTGGTGACGTTGTGCGCGGGTGGCAACGACGTGCTGCGGCCCGGGAGCGATCCGGACAAGCTGGCCGCCGAGTACGAGGAGGCGGTCGCCGCGTTGACGGCGACGGGCGCTCGGGTCGTGGTGTTCACCGGGTTCGACACGCGCTGGGTGCCGGTGCTCAAGCTGATCCGCGGCAAGGTGGCCACGTACAACGAGCTGTTGCGGGCCGTCGCGGACCGGTACGACTGCCCCGTCGCGGACATGTGGGGGCTCACGTCGCTGCACGATCGGCGTGCGTGGAGCGAGGACCGGCTGCACCTGTCGCCCGAGGGGCACGACCGGGTGGCGCTCAAGGTCGGCCGGGCGCTCGGGTTGGCCGCCGAGGGCGACCCGGACGCGCCGTGGCCGGCGGAGGACGTCGCGGTCACGGCCGGCGCGGCGCGGCTGGAGAACGTGCACTGGGCGCGGGAGCACCTGGTGCCGTGGATCGGGCGGCGGCTGCGCGGACAGTCGTCCGGGGACCACATCACCGCGAAGCGGCCGGAGTTGGCGCCGCTGGATGATGTCGCCGCGATTCCGCCCGTTGGCGCACCCGTGAGTCGTCAAGCCTCGTAGGGCCCGGCGGGTCCTCAGGCGCCGGACGGGCCGGGTGGGTTGTGCTCAGGCGCCGGACGGGCTGGTGGGGTTGCGGGAGGCTGGTCCTCGGGTGTTCGGCGGGGCCTGGTTCATGGGGTCGGTTCCGCTGCTGTGCCCAGGAGGAGGAGGCGGGCGGAGCGGGTTACCGTGCGTTCGACGTCGTCCATGCTCATGCGGCCGAAGGCCCAGCTGAAGAGGGCGCCTTCCCAGGCGATGCCGAGCAGGTGGACGAACTCGTCGGCGCCGGTGATCTCGTCGCCCAGCGCGGTGCGGAACATGTCGTTCATGATCCGGTTGATCTCGCGATGACAGTCGCCCACGCCGGGGTCGGAGGACCCGAGCGCGTGGATCAGCGCGGCGGTGAGCCGAGGGTGGCGGGCCATCGTCCGGCACGTGTTGTGCAGGATCGCGCACACTCGCTCGGCGGCGTCGGTGCCGTCCGGCCGGGCCGCGTCGCTGCGTTCCAGCGCGGCGATCCACTCCAGGTGGGTGGCCGCGAGCAGGTGGTCCTTCGAGGAGAAGTGCCGGTAGATGGTCGCCGAGGAGAGCCGGGACAGGCGGACCACGTCGCGCATCTGCACGCTGTCGTAGCCGCCCGCCGCGGCCAGGTCGCGGGTCGCGTCGATGGCCCGCCTGCGTATGTCCTGCTCCCGTGCGACGGACACCGGCGCAGCCTCTCTCGGGGTCGACAACAGCATGGGCAACGGCTTCGACGACTGCGACGGCGACTTCGCCCAGGACGTCGACACGCTAGATCCAGGTGCTGAACCACATGCGGTCCAGCCACCCACTGCGCGAGATCGTCTCACCGGTGAAGATCGGATAGAAGTACAGGAAGTTCCACGCGATCAGCGCGATGATCGCGACCACGCCCGCCGTACCCCAGGCCCGCCGCCGCTCGCCGGCCCCCGGCGGGCCGAGCAGCGCGCCGAGCATCATGGTCACCGCCAGGCACAGGAACGGGACGAACGCGACCGCGTAGAACAGGAAGATGGTCCGCTGCTGGTACGCCATCCACGGCAGGTACGCGGCGGCGAGTCCGCACAGGATCGCGCCCGCGCGCCAGTCGCGTCGGCCGGCCCAGCGGAACAGCAGGTAGCCGACCGCGATCACGCCGGTCCACCACAGCAGCGGCGTGCCGATGCCCAGCACGGTCTGGTAGCAGTCCTGTTCGGTGCAGCCGGCCGTGCCCTGGTGCACGGTCTCGAAGTAATAGGCGACCGGTCGGCCCAGGACCAGCCAGCTCCACGGGTTCGACTGATACGGGTGCGGGCTGTCCAGGCCGGTATGGAAGTTCCACATCTCCGCGTGGTAGTGCCACAGGCTGCGCAATGGCGCCGGCACCCACGTCATCCCGAATTGCGGCAGCGGGATGGAGACGAGCTTGAGGTCGAGGGAGCCGGGGGAGAGGCCGGCCCGGTCGTCGGCCCAGTTCCGGAAGTAGCCGTCTTGGGTCATCAGCCAGCCGGTCCAGGACCAGATGTAGATCGTCAGTGCGACCAGCACGGTGGACAGGAACGCGAAGAGCACGTCGTGGCGCAGTGCGGCGCGGTAGGGCCGGCGGGCGCCGCAGGCCCGTCGGGTGCCGGCGTCCCACAGGACGGTCATGACGCCGAACGCGGCGAGGACGTAGACGCCGCTCCATTTGGTGCCGCAGGCCAGGCCGAGGCAGATGCCGGCCATGACGCGCCAGGGTCGCAGGCCGAGTTTCATCGAGGCGGCGCGGGCGGCGTCCGGGCCGGACGCGAACATGCGGGCGGCGATCGCCCTGGTGTCGTCGCGGTCGATCAGCAGGCAGCCGAAGGCGGCCAGGATCCAGAACATCAGCACCAGGTCGAGCAGTGATGTGCGGCTCATCACGAAGTGCAGGCCGTCGAGGGACATGAGGAGTCCGGCGATACAGCCGAGCAGGGTGGAGCGGAACAGGCGGCGGCCGATCCGGCACAGCATCAGCACCGACAGTGTGCCGAGCACGGCGAGGGCGAAGCGCCATCCGAACGGCGTCAGCCCGAAGAGCTGCTCGCCGAGCGCGATCGTCCACTTCCCGATCGGGGGGTGCACGATGTACGAGCCCTGCGTCTGCAAGACGTCCGTCTGCCCGGCCAGGATCTGCTCGTTGGCCTCCTTGGGCCAGGTGCCCTCGTAGCCGAGCTTGAGCAGCGACCAGCCGTCCTTGGCGTAGTACGTCTCGTCGAATATCACCGCCCTGGGCCTGCCCAGGTTCCAGAACCGGATGAAACCGGCCAGCAACGTCACCAGGACGCAGGGCAACCAGCCGCCGCCGGTGTACGCGCTGTTGTCGGTGTACGAAGGCACCAGCCGCTCGCGCAACGAGGTCGGCGGCCGGTCCCGGTATCCGAACCGGGCCAGTGACCAGGCCCACCCGCGCGGCTCGGGACGTGCGGCCCCGGTGTTGCCGGGGGACTCCGCATCCCCCTCCGGGGGGTGCTTTCGGGTCGGCTGATCGGTAGCCACGTCACTCGTCACCCGTGCATCGTATTGACGCGCGGGCGAACCGGGGCGCGCGAAAGGGGAGGATGGCCGAGTGGAACACGAACAGCACAGTCCTCAGGGCGGCGTACTCGTACTGGCCGGCACCCCCATCGGTGACGTGAGCGACGCGCCCGCGCGGCTCGCCGTCGAACTCGGCGCGGCCTCGGTGGTGGCCGCCGAGGACACGCGCAGGCTGCGCAGATTGGCCGGCGCGCTCGGTGTGGAGGTGCCCGGGCGGGTGGTGTCCTACTTCGAGGGCAACGAGGCGGCGCGCACACCGGAGCTGGTCCAGGCGCTGCGCGAGGGCAAGCGGGTGTTGTTGGTCACCGACGCCGGGATGCCGTCGGTGTCCGACCCGGGCTACCGGCTGGTCGAGGCCGCGGTGGCCGAGGACATCAAGGTGACCGCCGTACCGGGGCCCTCCGCGGTGCTCACCGCGCTCGCGCTGTCCGGGCTGCCGGTGGACCGGTTCTGCTTCGAGGGATTCCTGCCGCGCAAGGCGGGCGAGCGGGCCCGGCGGCTGGCCGAGCTGGCCGCCGAGCCGCGCACGATGGTGTTCTTCGAGGCGCCGCACCGGCTTGCCGAGTCGCTCGCGGCGATGGCCGAGGCGCTGGGCGCCGACCGTCGCGGCGCGGTGTGCCGCGAGCTCACCAAGACCTACGAGGAGGTCCGCCGGGACACCCTGGCCGACCTCGCCGAGTGGGCGAAGCCGGGGGTGCGCGGCGAGATCACCGTCGTGGTCGCCGGCGCGCCGCCCGCCGACCCCTCGAAGATCGGCCCGGCCGAGCTGGTCGAGCGGGTGGCCGGACGCGAGGCCGCCGGACAACCGCGCAAGGAGGCCATCGCGGCGGTGGCGGCCGAGGTCGGTGTGCCCAAGCGGGTGGTCTTCGACGCGGTGGTCGCGGCCAAGAAGGCGTGACACCCGGGACGACCGGTCGGCGACGGCTCGCGACCCTGGGCGACGGTCCGGCGACGGACCGCGACCTTCTCGTACGCCGCCTCCGACATCCGCGACGCGGCGTGCCCGCACGGCCCCCGCCCGGCCGCTCGGGTCGGTCAAGCGCGAGCAACGGGCAGGTACGGCACAGCACTCGATCGGGTGATGAGTCTCTTGGGTTCTCCATATTCCGTGTTGGCCGACGTCAAGGAACCGTATGTGCCGATACGGAAGGCGCCTCGCGGGCATTCCATGGATACCGGTCACGGGAAGCCCCTGAACGAGTCGGTGGGCTCGCCCGCGCGAGGAGGTCGTCATGGAGAACCCGACGGTGGTGCACGAGTCCTATGCCTTCGTCTGCATGTCCTGCGGTCGCGGATGGGAGCGCGACTACGAGATCCACCACGCGACCGATCTGCACGGAACGCGACTGTGCCGGTACTACTCGATGGGGGAGTTGGTCCCGTCCCCGTTCACCAAGCCCGCGTGCGAGCACTGCGAAGGCACCTGCCTGCGGATACTCCCGGCGGGCCGGGTCGCGTCGGTCACCGGGGCCCGGGGCGTGGGCAAGTCGGCCAAGCCGGTCGCGGCCGTGAAGGCCGACAAGCTGGCCAAGGTGCCCGCTCCGCGCGGGGCCTCCCGGTGGCACCTGCCGTCCCTGCACCGCTCCGCCTGAGCCGCGTTCGGGCCGCGGGCCCGCCGGTGCCCGCTCCCACGGATACTCGGGGGCGGGCGCCGTCGCGTCGGCCGTAGGATTCCGGGTATGGCGGCCACTGGAACCACTGAACACACTGCGGGCGAGCGCGAGAAGGCGTTCTATGTCACAACGCCCATTTACTACGTAAATGACGCCCCGCACCTGGGCCACGCCTATACGACCGTCGCAGGCGACGTGCTCACCCGTTGGCACCGCCAGCGCGGCGAGAAGGTGTGGTTCCTCACCGGCACGGACGAGCACGGTCAAAAGATCATGCGCACGGCCGAGGCGAACGGCGTCACTCCCCAGGAGTGGTGCGACAAGCTGGTCACGGAGGCGTGGAAGCCCCTCTGGGAGCACTTGGAGATCGCCAACGACGACTTCATCCGCACCACCGAGAAGCGGCACACCGACCGGGTCCAGGAGTTCGTCCAGGACCTGTACGACAAGGGCGAGATCTACAAGGGCGGCTACGAGGGCCCGTACTGCGTGGCCTGCGAGGAGTACAAGGCGCCCGGCGACCTGCTCGACGGCGAGGACGGGCAGAAGTTGTGCCCGATCCACAAGCGCCCGGTGGAGATGCTCAAGGAGGAGAACTACTTCTTCAAGCTCTCCGAGTACGGCCCCAGGCTGCTCGAGTTCTACGAGGCCAACCCGGACTTCATCCAGCCGGCCTCGGCCCGCAACGAGGTCCTCCAGTTCGTCCGGCAGGGCCTGCAGGACCTGTCCATCTCGCGCTCCACGTTCGACTGGGGCATCCCGGTCCCGTGGGACCCCAAGCACGTCATCTACGTGTGGATCGACGCGCTGCTCAACTACGCCACGGCGGTCGGCTACGGCGCGGACCAGGCGAAGTTCGAGGGCACCTTCCCGGCGGACGTGCACCTGGTCGGCAAGGACATCCTGCGCTTCCACGCGGTGATCTGGCCCGCGATGCTGATGGCCAACAGCCTGCCGGTGCCCGGCCGGGTGTTCGCCAACGGCTGGCTGATGGTCGGCGGCGAGAAGATGAGCAAGTCGAACCTGACCGGCATCTCGCCGCGCCAACTCACCGACCACTTCGGCGTGGACGCCTACCGCTACTACTTCCTGCGGGCGATCCAGTTCGGCCAGGACGGGTCGTTCTCATGGGAGGACTTCTCCGCGCGCTACACCTCCGAACTGGCCAACGACTTCGGCAACCTGGCCTCGCGCGTGGCGGCCATGGTCGGCAAGTACTTCGACGGCGAGCTGCCCGCCTCCACCGCGGACGGGGACGCCGAGGGTGTGCTGCACAGCGCGCTGATCGAGGCCGTGTCGGTCGCCGACGACCGGGTGCGCGCGCTGGACTTCCAGGCCGGTCTGGACGCGGTGTTCGGCTACGTGAAGCTGGTCAACGGCTACATCACGGAGCAGGAGCCGTGGAAGGTGGCCAAGGACGAAAGCCCCGAGGGCCGGGCCCGACTGGCCACCATCCTGTACACCTCGGCCGAGTCGCTGCGCGCGCTCGCCGTGCTGCTCAACCCGGTGATGCCGGAGACCGCGCAGAAGTTGTGGGACTCGCTCGGCGCCGAGGCGCACCTGGGCGCGCTGGACAAGCAGCACGTGCAGGATTCGGGCCGCTGGGGGCAGTTGCCGGCGGGCGCGACGATCACCAAGGGCGCGATCCTGTTCCCGCGTCTCGAAGAGAAAAAGGACTCCTGACCCTTGAGCAAGCGCAAGCGCCGGGACGGCGGGCCCCGGGACACCACCCCGCCGCCCGCGCCCGAGCCGCTCTCGGTGCCCGTGTGGGACGCCCACACGCACCTGGACCTGCAGGAGGCGAAGGTCGTCGACGCGTTGTCGGCCGCCGCCGAGGTCGGCGTGGACACGCTGGTCCAGGTGGGCATCGACGTGCCCTCGTCGGTGTGGGCGGCCGAGACGGCCGCCGCGCACGAGCGGGTGCACGCGACGGTGGCGCTGCACCCCAACGAGGCGCCGCGGATCGTGCTCGGCGACCCCGACGGGTGGTCCGGGCAGCGTCGCGGGCCGGGCGGCGCCGCCGCCCTGGACGCGGCGCTCGCCGAGATCGACCGGCTGGCCGCGTTGCCGCACGTGCGCGGGATCGGCGAGACCGGCCTGGACTACTTCCGCACCGGCGACGAGGGCGTGGCCGGCCAGCAGGAGTCGTTCCGCCGGCACATCGAGATCGCCAAGCGGCACCGCAAGCCGCTGGTGATCCACGACCGCGAGGCGCACGCGGACGTGTTGCGCATCCTGGCCGAGGAAGGCGCACCGGAACGGGTGGTCTTCCACTGCTTCTCGGGTGACGCGGAGATGGCGAGGACGTGCGCCGAGCTGGGCTACGTGATGTCCTTCGCGGGCAATGTGACCTATCCCAGCGCACAGCCGTTGCGGGACGCGCTCGTGGTCGCGCCGACGGACCTGATCCTGGTCGAGACGGACGCGCCGTTCCTGACCCCGGTGCCCTACCGCGGCCGACCGAACGCGCCCTACCTGGTGCCGATCACCGTGCGCGCGATGGCAGAGGTCAAGGGCCTGACCGAGGACGAGTTGGCGACCGCGCTCGCGGCCAACGCCGAACGCACCTTCGCACCCGCGTAGTTGCCCCGGCCGTACCGCCCGTCACCCGGACGACCGGGTGGCGGGCGGCGGTACGCCCGCGCCGGTGTACAGTCCGATGCTCGTCGGGCGGAACATCGGCCCGGCCGCTCGTCGGGTTCGACCGCGGCTCGGCCCGCTCGGACCACACCCCCGCACCACACCCCCGCACCACACCGGACCAGCCCCTTCGGAATCCCCCAGGAGCACCGTTGAGTCGTTCCGCCGGCTCCGCCCGCAGGCGCAACACCGCCCGGGCGGGTCGGGGCGGCAGCCGCCCCGGACCCTCTCTGCGCACTCTCGTTCCGCAGGCCCTCGTGGTCGCCGTCCTGGTCGGTGGCACCACGGCCTTCGTCTCCTACGACAAGACGGTCACCCTCGTCGTGGACGGCGAGGAGCGCACCGTGCACACGTTCGCCTCGGACGTCTCCGGGCTGCTCGGGCGCCAGGAGATCAAGGTCGGCGAGCACGACATCGTCGCGCCGGGACGCGAGGCGGGAATCGAGGACGGCGACCGCGTCGCGGTGCGCTACGGCCGGCTGCTGACGATGACCGTCGACGGGCGCCCCCAGCAGGTCTGGGTGACCGCGAAGTCGGTGTCCGAGGCGCTGGAGCAGGTCGGCGTGCGGGCGGACGGCGCGTACCTGTCGGTGTCGCGCGACCTGCCGATCGGCCGCCAGGGGCTGAACCTGGACGTGCGCACCGAGCGGGCGATCACCTTCCTGGTCGACGGAAAGACCGTGCCGCTGCGGACCAACGCGCCGACCGTGCAGGCCGCCCTGGAGCAGGCCGGGATCGCGATAGGGCCACAGGACCGGGTGGACACGCCGACCGACGCGTATCCCCAGCAGGGGCAGACCATCTCGATCCTGCGGGTCACCGGCACCACCGTGACCAAGGACGAGAAGATCCCGTTCAAGACCACCAAGCAGGACGACCCGACCCAGTTCAAGGGGACCGAGGAGGTCGCCACCAAGGGTGTGGTGGGGCTGCGCCAGATCACCTACTCGTACGAGACGATCAACGGCGTCAAGCAGGAGCCGCGCAAGATCTCCGAGAAGGTGGTCAAGGAGCCGGTGACCCAGATCGTCAAGGTCGGCACCAAGGAGATGCCGAACTCGGTGGCCGGGGCCGACCAGCTCAACTGGGGCGCGCTCGCGCAGTGCGAGTCGGGGGGCCGGGCGAACGTGGTGGACGCGTCCGGGACCTATCACGGGCTCTACCAGTTCGACGCGCAGACCTGGCAGTCGATGGGCGGCACCGGGGTGGCAAGTCAGGCACCGGCGTCGGAACAGACATATCGGGCAAAGCTCATGTTCGTCCAACGGGGGTCGAGTCCGTGGCCGCTGTGCGGCAGTAGGCTCTACTCGTGAGTGATCTTCCCGCGGGACCGGGACTGCTCGGTGCCGCGGACATCCGCGCGCTCGCCGAGGCCCTGGGTGTACGCCCGACCAAGCAGCTCGGCCAGAACTTCGTGATCGACGCCAACACGGTGCGGCGCATCGTGCGGACCGCCGGCGTGCGCGCCGAGGACGTGGTGGTCGAGATCGGCCCCGGGCTCGGCTCGTTGACGCTGGCGCTCCTGGAGAGCGCCGCGCGGGTGGTCGCGGTCGAGATCGACCCGGTGCTCGCCCGGCACCTGCCGACCACCATCGAGGCCCGGATGCCCGAACGGGCGGCCGACTTCGCGCTCGTGCACGCGGACGCGATGACGGTGACCGAACTGCCGGGGCCGGCGCCGACCGCGCTGGTGGCGAACCTGCCCTACAACGTGTCCGTGCCGGTGCTGCTGCACATGTTGCAGACCTTCCCGTCGCTGGAGCGGCTGCTGGTGATGGTGCAGTCCGAGGTGGCGGACCGGCTCGCCGCGACGCCCGGCGGCAAGGTGTACGGCGTGCCCTCGGTCAAGGCCGCGTGGTACGCCGACGTCAAGCGCGCGGGCGCGATCGGGCGCAACGTGTTCTGGCCCGCGCCCAACGTCGATTCGGGCCTGGTGTCGTTCGTGCGCCGCGAGCCGCCGAAGACCACGGCGACCCGCCGGGAGGTGTTCGCGGTGGTCGACGCCGCGTTCGCGCAGCGGCGCAAGACGCTGCGGGCCGCTCTGGCGGGCTGGGCCGGTTCCGCCGCCGGTGCCGAACAGGCACTGCGCGCGGCCGGGATCGACCCGCGCACGCGCGGCGAGGCGCTGGGTGTCGAGGCGTTCGCCCGGATCGCCGAGCATCGTCCCGGGTCGGCCCCGCCGGGTGTGCGGGGCGATTCGGGTGAGCCGACCGTGCCGGGCGAGGCCGACCCGAACGAGCCCCGCGCCTGAGGACGCGGGGCCGCCGTCGATACCATCGGCGACGGTGCCGAGGAGTTCGCACGGCCCCCGTCCGAAGAGGCCCGACAGGGCCACGAAGGAGTTCCACGAGCCGTGTCTTCCGTCACCGTCAGTGTTCCCGCGAAGGTCAACCTGCAACTCGCGGTCGGTGGGGTGCGGCCGGACGGCTTCCACGAGCTGGTCAGCGTCTTCCACGCCGTGTCGCTGTACGACGAGGTCACCGTCACGCCCGCGGACCGGTTGAGCCTGGCCTGCGAGGGCGAGGGCATCGCCGAGGTTCCGCTGGACCACAGCAACCTGGCCGCGCGCGCGGCGATCCTGCTCGCCGACCGGCTCGGGCGCGAGCCGAACGTGCGCATCCACATCCGCAAGGGCATCCCGGTCGCGGGCGGCATGGCCGGCGGCAGCGCGGACGCGGCGGCGACGCTGCTCGCGTGCGACACGCTCTGGCGCGGCGACACGCCTCGCGAGATGTTGCGCCGGCTGGGCGCGGAGTTGGGCAGCGACGTGCCGTTCTCCGACCTGGGCGGCACCGCGATCGGCACCGGACGGGGCGAGCGGTTGGCCTCGGTGCCGACCACGGCGCGCTTCCACTGGGTGTTCGCGCTGGCCGACGGCGGGCTGTCGACGCCGGCCGTGTACGGCGAGTGCGACCGGTTGCGCGAGGTCGCGGGCGAGGCGGTCGGGCGGCCCGCGCCGCGCGAGGAACTGATCGCCGCGCTGCGGGCCGGCGACGCGCACGCGCTGGGCGCGAACCTGGTCAACGACCTGCAACCGGCGGCGCTGTCGTTGCGGCCGGCGCTGGCCGCGACGCTGCGCGCGGGCATGGCCGCGGGCGCGGTCGGCTCGCTGGTGTCCGGGTCCGGACCGACGTGCGCGTTCCTGGCGCCGGACCGGGAGACCGCGCACGTGGTGGCCGAGCGGCTCACCGGATCGGGCACCTGCCGGGCCGCGCGGGTCGCGTTCGGCGCTGTGCCCGGTGCCCGGGTGTTGCCGCGCCGGGTCGTTCCGGTGGAGCGCGAGAACACCGTGTAGCGCGGACCGTTAGAGTTGGTCGAATGCGAGCGTTGCGGTATGGCGGTTCGGTCTGATGGCGAACCTGGTCAATCTTGAGTCGGTCGGCAAGGCGTATGTCATGCGCACCTTGCTCGACGAGGTGTCCCTCGGTGTCGCCGAAGGCGACCGGATCGGGGTCGTGGGCCGCAACGGGGACGGCAAGACCACGCTGATCCGGGTGATGGCCCAGCGGGAGCCGGTCGATTCGGGCCGGGTCACCCACGTGGGGGGCCTCAGCCTGGGCATCCTGAGCCAGCAGGACGACCTCGACCCGGCGGCGACCGTGCGCCAGGAGATCGTCGGCGACCGCCCCGAACACGAGTGGGCGGGCGACGCGCGCATCCGCGACGTGCTGACCGGGCTGTTCGGCGGGCTGGCCATGCCCGGCTTCGAGAGCGGCATCGACTCGGTGATCGGCCCGCTGTCCGGCGGCGAGCGGCGGCGGATCGCGCTGGCGAAGCTGCTGATCGAAGAGCACGACCTGATCATCCTGGACGAGCCGACCAACCACCTCGACGTCGAGGGCATCGCGTGGCTGGCCGGCCACCTCAAGACCCGGCGCTCCGCGCTCGTCGTGGTCACCCACGACCGCTGGTTCCTGGACGAGGTCTGCACCCGCACGTGGGACGTGCAGGGCGGCAAGGTGCACGACTACGAGGGCGGCTACTCGGCGTACGTGCTGGCCCGGGCCGAGCGCGCGCGGATCGCGAGCACCGAGGAGACCAAGCGGCAGAACCTGGTCCGCAAGGAGCTGGCCTGGCTGCGGCGCGGCGCGCCCGCGCGCACGTCCAAGCCCAAGTTCCGGATCGAGGCGGCGAACGAGCTGATCGCGGACGAGCCGCCGCCGCGCGACACCCTGGCGCTGCGCGGCTTCGCCAACGCGCGGCTGGGCAAGACCGTGTTCGAGCTGCTGGACGTACGGATCGAGGCGGGCCCCAAGACGCTGCTGGAGCACCTGACCTGGAACCTGGGCCCGGGCGACCGGATCGGCCTGGTCGGCGTCAACGGCGCGGGCAAGACCTCGCTGCTGCGCGCGCTCAAGGACGCGGCGTACCAGGACCGGCAGCCGGCCGCCGGCAAGGTCGTGGTCGGTCGTACCGTCAAACTCGCCTACCTCTCCCAGGAGGTCGCCGAACTCCCGCCCACGCTGCGGGTGCTGGAGGCGGTGTCGCAGATCCGCGAGCGGGTCGAGATCGGCAAGGGCAAGGAACTGACGGCCGGTCAGCTCTGCGAGCAGTTCGGCTTCACCGGTGAGAAGCAGTGGACGCCGGTCTCCGACCTGTCCGGTGGCGAGCGTCGCCGTCTGCAGCTGCTGCGGTTGTTGATGGACGAGCCGAACGTGCTGTTCATGGACGAACCGACCAACGACCTGGACATCGAGACGCTGACCCAGTTGGAGGACCTGCTGGACGGCTGGCCGGGTTCGCTGGTGATCGTCAGCCACGACCGGTACTTCATCGAGCGCACCACGGACACCGTGCTCGCGCTGCTCGGCGACCGCACGCTGCGGATGTTGCCGGGCGGCATCGAGGAGTACCTCAAGCGCCGTAGGGACGCGGTCGAGGCCGGGGCGACCGCCGCGCCGACCCGGCGCGGTTCCGGCGACACCCGCGCGGCGAAGAAGGAACTCCAGCGGGTGGAGCGGCAGTTGACCAAGCTGGCCGACCGGGAGAAGAAGGTGCACGACGGCCTGGCCGAGCACGCCACCGACTTCGACAAGGTCTCCGCGCTGGACGCCGAACTGCGCGCGATCCGGGACGAGCGCGACGAGTTGGAGATGCGCTGGCTGGAGCTGGCGGAAGAGGCGGAGTAGCGCGGGCGGCCGGGCGCCTCGGGGGGCGGCCGGCCGACTCCACACGTGTCCACCTCGGTGTCGGCCGCGGTCGGGCACGGCGGGATGACGGCACGAACACGAGCCGGGAACACCCCGATGATCACCGGGTGATGCTTCGCGGACAGGGAAAAGGCGAAGTTGCGGGCGTTTGGGCAAAACCGCGACGGGGGCCGAGGGTGGGCCGTACGCTGAATCCCGAGTGCCGGTGGTTGCCTGCGCGGTTGTTGGTCCATCCGATGCGCCTGGGCCGCAAGTGACGTCGCGACTGTGGGGCCACCGGGGTCGTGGGGGCAATTGGGGCAGTCGCGTACGACCGCCGGGGTGGGGCGTGGTGCGATGGGGAGGGACGCCCTTCCGCACCGGTGTGTCGGTGCCGCGGGTGGTCGGTGCACGATCCGATGCCGATCACGCTGCACCTGACCAAGGGGGGCTTGATGGGTCGGAGTTCGGCAGCGACGGATATTTCGGGAGCGGGTCTGCGGACCCTGGTCGTGGGGGCCGGGTCGGCGGGCAGCGCGTTGGCGCGGGATCTGTTGCGGACGCCCGATTTCGGGTTGCGTCCGATCGGGTTCCTCGACGACGACCCCGACAAGGACGGAGTACGCGTCGCCGACGCGGACAATCCACAACATCTACTTCCGGTCCTGGGCGGCCTCGCCGCCCTGACCGACGTGGCACTGGAGCACGGCATCGAGGTGGTCGTGCTGGCCATCCCGGGGCTTGCGCACGAGGAGTTTCGCAAGGTGGCCGCCGGGGCCGCCGCGATCGGCGCCGCGGTGCGGTATCTGCCGTCCTTCCTGGTCGCGTTGCGGCGCGACGTGGTCGGCAGCGACATGCGCATGCTCGACGTCAACCGACTGATCGGTCGGCAGGAACTGCACGTGGTCTCGGCGTCCGTGCGCGAGGTGATCGCGGGCCGCCGGGTGCTGATCACCGGCGCGGGCGGCTCGATCGGCAGCGAGTTGTGCCGGCAGGTGTACGGCTTCGGGCCGAGCCGGATGTACATGCTCGACCACGACGAGTCCAACCTGCACCGCCTCCAACTCGACGTGTGGGGCGAGGCGTTGCTCGACGACGAGACGCTGGTGATCGCGGACATCCGGGATCGGCCGCGGATCGAGCAGCTCTTTCACGACCTCAAGCCGGAGGTGGTCTTCCATGCCGCCGCGCACAAGCACCTGCCGCTGCTGGAGCGGCATCCGTGCGAGGCGGTCAAGTCCAATGTGCTGGGCACGGAGAACCTGGTCCGGGCCGCGCTCGACGTGGGGGTCGAGCGGTTCGTACTGATCTCCACGGACAAGGCGGCCGACCCGGTCTCGGTGCTCGGCGCGACCAAGCGGCTCGCCGAACTGATCGTGCAGGCCAACACGCAGGCGCCCGGGGTGTTCGCGGGCGTGCGTTTCGGCAACGTGCTGGGCAGCCGGGGCTCGTTGTTGTCCGTACTGGCCGAGCAACTGCGCGCGGGCGGCCCGGTCACCGTCACGCACCCGGACGTCACCCGGTTCTTCATGACCATCGAGGAGGCCGTGGGACTGGTCCTGGAGGCGGGTCGGATGGCCCAGGGCGGGGAGATCTTCGTCCTCGACATGGGCGAGCCGGTACGGATCGTGGACCTGGTGCACAAGTTCGCCGAGCAGGTGAATCTGCCCAACGTGCCGATCCGCTTCACCGGCCTGCGTCCGGGCGAGAAACTCAACGAGGCGCTGTTCTCGGCCACCGAGGAGCGCCTGCCCACCGAGCACCGCCGGATCCAGGCCACGGTGCCGCCGGGCCAGGCGCTGGACGCGGTGGTGCGGTTGCCGGAGTTGTACGACGCGGCGGCGGTCAACGACACGAAGGCGGTGCGCGCGCTGCTGACCGAACTGCTGCCGGGCTACGTCACGCCGGAGCCGGCCGGGACCGAGGTGTTGTCGGCGCCGTACCCGGACGACTTCTAGAGGATCCGCACGACGCCCGTCGGGATCGAGGCGGACCCTCGTCACGATCGGGACGATCCTCGTACACCTGATGGACGGTAATACCGTGACCGGTGGGGCGGAGGGCGCAGTACGGTGGCCATGAGGCCCCTGTGCTGCGAAAGGCGGATCCTCCGATGATCGACCCCGAACTGAGGACGGCTCTGGACGCGATGCTCGGCGATCCGGAGCACTGGGTGCACGTGGGCACGGTGACCCCGACGGGGGAGCCGCACGTGACACCCGTGATGCTCGCGTACGACGACGAGTACCTCTACCTCAGCCTCACCGGCCGGACCAAGAAGGCCAATCTGGAACACGATCCGCGGGTCTGTCTGTCGATGGCGCGGGACGGCGACATCGCGCACGTCATCGTGTGGGGCGAGGTCGCCATGCGCGAGGACGAGTGGGCACAGGAGCGCTGGGAGTTCGCGATGCGGCACATCCTGGGCGACGAGGGTCTGGCCCAACAGCGCCGGCCGCTGTCCCGCGAGGGTACGAGCCTGGGCGTGGTCACCCCCAAGCGCTGGCGGGTCTTCGGCCTGGGCCTGGGCCCGGGTTCGTGAGTCCCGCCCCACTCCTCGCGCGGGCGGCGATCGTGACCCGGGGTCAGCCGTGCAGCGCCTCGTCGGCCTCGCGGTGGATCTCCGCCTGTGCGAACAACACCGAGGCCACGTAGCACGGCAACGCGATCAAAGCGGCGACGAGCACGACATCCTCGGCCCGAAGCAGACTCGTCGCGACCCCGATCAGCGCCAGCGCCAACGGCAACCACCGCCGCCAAGCCGCCAGTTCACGCATCCGCACCACCCGCGCGGCCCGCACGAGCACCGCTCCGCCCGCCGCCGCCACAAAGCCGATCGCCAGCAACTCCACAGCAGTACACGGGCCTTCCGGGCATGATCGACGCGAAAGCGAACGCCCCCAAGCAAACCAGAAGTTCCCCGAGTCCGCCCCCCGATCGAGCCGCGTCGAACACGATCGAACTCCGGCCGGCGGCGTACGGATCACCCGCGTGCCGAACGACACGCCGAACGACCCCGACGCGACGCCGAGGTGGTCGCCGACGTCTACGCCCCGCCCGGGCGCCGCCCGGCGCCGGGCGGCGGCAGGCCGTGCCGGACGTACGTCGCGTGGCCCGTCGCACGTGGGAGGCCGGTGCCGTCCCGGCCGGGAGTGCCGCGCCCGTCGACCGAGCGCCGCCCGGGGGAATCCGTTCGCATTCCCGTCACCCGCCGGTCGCCCACAGCTACCTGTTCCCGGGCGAATCCGAAGGCGGGCTGCTACTAGGCTGGCCCGGCAGACCAGCGTGCCCCTTGATCAAGGAGAAACTCGTGCCGTCCATCGACGTCATCCACGCCCGGGAGATCCTGGACTCCCGAGGGAACCCCACGGTGGAGGTCGAGGTCGTCCTCGACGACGGCAGCTCGGGCCGTGCCGCCGTGCCGTCCGGCGCTTCCACCGGTGCCTTCGAGGCCGTCGAACTGCGTGACGGCGACGAGACCCGCTACGGCGGCAAGGGTGTGCAGAAGGCCGTCGACGCGGTCAACGAGCGCATCTACGAGGAGATCGCCGGCACCGAGGCGGACGACCAGCGGCTGATCGACCAGGCGATGATCGACCTGGACGGGACCGAGAACAAGGCCGAACTCGGCGCCAACGCGATCCTGGGCGTCTCGCTCGCCGTCGCGCACGCCGCCGCCGAATCGGTGAATCTGCCGCTGTTCCGCTACCTCGGCGGCCCGAACGCGCACGTGCTCCCGGTGCCGATGATGAACATCCTCAACGGTGGTGCGCACGCCGACACCAACGTCGACATCCAGGAGTTCATGATCGCGCCGATCGGCGCGGAGAGCTTCGCCGAGGCGGTGCGCTGGGGCACCGAGGTCTACCACTGCCTCAAGTCCGTGCTCAAGGCCCGCGGCCTGGTCACCAGCATCGGCGACGAGGGCGGCTTCGCGCCGAACCTGGAGAGCAACCGCGCCGCGCTCGACCTGATCGTCGAGGCGATCGAGATGGCCGGCTACACCCCGGGCGCCGACATCGCGCTCGCGCTCGACGTGGCCGCCTCCGAGTTCCACACCGACGGCGCGTACGTGTTCGAGGGTGCCAAGAAGACCTCCGCCGAGATGTCGGCCTACTACGCCGAGTTGGTCGCGGCGTACCCGCTGGTGTCGATCGAGGACCCGCTGGACGAGAGCGACTGGGAGGGCTGGGTCGCGCTCACCGCGCAGCTCGGCGACAAGGTCCAGCTCGTCGGCGACGACCTGTTCGTGACCAACCCGGAGCGCCTGGCGCGCGGCATCGAGGAGAAGGCGGGCAACGCGCTTCTGGTCAAGGTCAACCAGATCGGCACGCTGACCGAGACCCTCGACGCCGTGTCGCTCGCCCACCGCAACGGTTACCGGTGCATGATGAGTCACCGGTCCGGCGAGACCGAGGACACCACGATCGCGGACCTCGCGGTGGCCACGGACTGCGGCCAGATCAAGACGGGCGCCCCGGCGCGCTCCGACCGGGTGGCCAAGTACAACCAGTTGCTGCGCATCGAGGAGATCCTCGACGACGCGGCGGAGTACGCCGGTCGCGGCGCGTTCCCGCGCTTCGACGGCTGACACCGGGTCGAGCGGAACACCGCCGGCGCCGCATCGAGGGAACGGCGGAGGACGCGTGAGCGAGCAGCGCGAGGACGGTCGCGGGACGACCGCCCCGAGCGGGGCCGCCCGCGCGTCCCGGGCCGTCGCGCCGCCGCGTCAGGCGCGCGGAGACCGTCCGGCGGCACCGGCCAAACCGAAGGTCGTCGCCGCGGTCGAGTCCATCAAGGACTCGTCCGCGGCGGCGAGCCTGGGTCGGCTGCGCCGGCGCGGCGGCGGCAAGTGGATCGTGCTGACCCTGGTGGTGCTGAGCCTGGCCGTCGCGCTGGTGTACCCGCTGCGGCAGTTCCTGGACCAGCGGGCCGAGGTGGACGACCTGCGCGAGAGCACCCGCAGGCAGCAGGCCGAGACCGAACGCATGCGGTCCGACCTGGAACGCTGGAACGACCCGGCGTACGTACGGCAACAGGCGCGCGAGCGGCTGCACTTCGTCTACCCGGGCGATACCGCCTACCTGGTGGTGCCGCAGCCGGGCGAGCCGGGCAACCCGGCGCCGCCCACGCCCGCGCGGGCCGGTTCGCCGCCGTGGTACCGCAACCTGTGGGACTCCACGCGCGACGCGGACCGGGCCGGCACGCCGACCGTGAGCGCGGCGCCCTCGCCCACTCCGACGCCCGCCGCGTCGATCGGCTAGTACCGGGCGCCGAGAACGGCGATCCTTGTCCGGTGGCACCGGCGGCCGGCTCGCTCGAACCCGAGCGGGACCGGTACGGCACGGCACGCGGATCGAACGTCGGTCCGAAGCACTCAGCGAAACAGGAAATACTCTCCTACATGGATCAGCAGGACATCGACGCCGTCAAGGCGCAGCTCGGCCGTACCCCGCGTGGTCTGCGCGGCGTCGCGCACCGGTGCCCGTGCGGGCTTCCGGACGTCGTGGAGACCGCCCCACGCCTGGAGGACGGCTCGCCGTTCCCGACGCTGTACTACCTCACCTGCCCGCGGGCGGCGTCCGCGATCGGCACGCTCGAGGCGAACAACGTGATGCGCGAGATGAGCACGCGCCTGGCCGAGGACGAGGACCTCGCGGCCCGATACGCCGCCGCGCACGAGGACTACATCGCGCGCCGGGACGCGATCGAGGTGCTGGAGGGCTTCCCGTCGGCCGGGGGCATGCCGGATCGGGTCAAGTGCCTGCACGTGCTGGCCGGCCACGCGCTGGCCGCCGGGCGCGGGGTGAACCCGCTCGGCGACGAGACGTTGGACGCGCTGCCGGACTGGTGGGCCAAGGGCCCGTGCGTGTGTGTGGACAAGCCGGACGCGGCGGCAGAGGCCGCGGAGGCCGACGAGGCCGACGCCGCAGCCACGGAGGACGAGACCCGATGACCCGACGCGTCGCCGCGATCGACTGCGGCACCAACTCGATCCGCCTGCTGGTCGCCGACCTGGACCCGGACGCCGGGACGCTGGTCGACCTGGACCGGCGGATGCGGATCGTCCGGCTCGGCCAGGGCGTCGACCGGACCGGCCGGCTCGCCCCGGAGGCGCTGGAGCGCACCTTCGACGCGTGTCGCGACTACGCCAAGACGATCGGCGAACTCGGCGCCGAGCGGGTGCGCTTCGTGGCCACCAGCGCGAGCCGCGACGCGGAGAACCGGGATGTGTTCCGGGACGGCGTGCGGGAGATCCTGGGCGTCGAGCCCGAGGTGGTCTCCGGCGACGAGGAGGCCACGCTGTCCTTCACCGGGGCCACCCGCGAACTGGCCGGCACCGGCGCGGTCGAGACGCCGTACCTGGTGGTCGACATCGGCGGCGGGTCCACCGAGTTCGTGCTGGGCACCGACCGGCCCGAGGCGGCCCGCTCGGTGGACATCGGCTGCGTCCGGATGACCGAGCGGCACCTGCGCGAGGACCCGCCGAGTCGGGCTCAGATCACCGCGGCCATCGCCGACATCGAGGCCGCGATCGCGCAGGCCGCGGCGGTGGTCCCGATGGACCGCGCCCGGACGCTGGTCGGCCTGGCCGGCTCCGTCACCACGGTCGCCGGCATCGCGCTGGACCTGCCCGAGTACGACTCCACCGCCATCCACCACGCTCGGCTGACCCTCGATCAGGTCCGCGCGGTGACCACCCGCCTGCTGGCCGCCACACACGCCGAACGCGCCGCGATCCCGGTCCTGCACCCGGGCCGCGTGGACGTGATCGGCGCGGGCGCACTGGTCCTGCGCACGATCATGGAACGCACCGGCCTGACCGAGGTCGTCGTCAGCGAACACGACATCCTGGACGGCATCGCCTGGTCGGTGGCGGAAGAACCCGAGCGGTAGGTCGGAGATTCCGGTGGACGTCGCGGCGGTCGCCGACCTCGACCGCGAGGACGACGAGGACGGTCGATGGCGTGTACGCGCACGTGTGTACACCGATCCGGGATGTCGTTCGGGGCGGTTGTCGGGTCGAGGACGGAACCGGGGGCATGTCCAACGTTCGGACTCGGGGAAAAGTTTGTGAATCCCTTCACATGGCCTCCCGGGCAAAACTTGGCCATGTGGGGCCGTTTTCCTCGTGATGGGCCGGTCGGGCCGTGCCGTCACCTTCGAAGGCGGTGGTCGCCGGCGGTTCGAGGTGGAGATCACATTGCGCCGTCCCCGGGTACCTCGGGCAGGATCGACGCAGGTCATCGGGACCGAGTCGGCGGACAAGCCGGCCGATTGTGGTCGAGTGGATCTTCCTCGATCGCCCACCGTGCACAAATGCACAAGCAAAAGGACGAAGGGTACCAGACGACCCCTTCGGTACTGCGCGCGGCCTCGAAGCACCGGCGCGTTCGACCGGTGGATACTTCCAAACATGAGCAACACGGATCGCCCTCGCATCCTTATCGTCGGCGGCGGCTACGTTGGTCTGTACGCCGCGCAGCGCATCCTCAAGAAGATGCGCTACGGCGAAGCGACCGTCACGGTCGTCGACCCGCGGTCGTACATGACCTACCAGCCCTTCCTCCCGGAAGCGGCCGCCGGCAGCATCTCACCGCGCCATGTCGTGGTGCCGCTGCGCCGTGTCCTGCCCAAGGCCGAGATCGTCAACGGCCGGGTCACCTCCGTCGACCACGACCGCAAGGTCGCGCTCGTCGAGCCGCTCGCGGGCGAGTCCTACGAGCTCGGCTTCGACTACATCGTCATCGCGCTCGGCTCGATATCGCGGACCTTCCCGATTCCCGGCCTGGCCGAGAACGGCATCGGTCTCAAGACCATCGAAGAAGCCATCGCGCTGCGCAACCACGTGCTCGGGCAACTCGACCTGGCCGACTCCACGACCGACGAGGAGATCCGCCGCAAGGCGCTGACCTTCTGCTTCGTCGGTGGCGGCTTCGCCGGCATCGAGGCGCTGGCCGAGGTCGAGGACATGGCGCGCGACGCGGTGCGCTACTACAAGAACCTCAAGCGCGAGGACATGCGCTTCGTGATGGTGGAGGCGGCCAACCGCATCCTCCCCGAGGTCGGTCCGGAGCTCGGCGCCTGGACGCTGGAGCGCCTCAAGGCACGGGACATCGAGTTCCACCTGGAGACGTCGCTCAAGTCCTGCGTCGACAAGCACTGCGTGCTCTCCAACGACGTCGAGTTCGACGCCTCCACGATCCTGTGGACCGCGGGCGTCAAGCCGAACCCGGTGCTGTCCGAGTACGGTCTGCCGCTCGGCCCGCGCGGCCACGTCGACACCCGCACCACCCTCCAGGTGGTCGGCATGGACAACGTGTTCGCCGCCGGCGACAACGCCCAGGTGCCGGACCTGGCCGTGGGCGAGGGTGCCTGGTGCCCGCCGAACGCGCAGCACGCGCTGCGGCAGGCGCGCGTCCTGGGCGACAACGTCGTCTCGGTGATGCGGGGGTTCCCGCCGAGCGAGTACAAGCACAAGAACCTCGGTGCGGTGGCCGGCCTCGGTCTGCACAAGGGTGTCGCGGTGATGTTCGGCAGGTTCAAGCTCAAGGGGCTGCCGGCGTGGCTGTTCCACCGCACGTACCACGGTGCGATGGTGCCGACGTTCAACCGTAAGTTCCGGGTGTTCGCCGACTGGACGCTGTCCGCGTTCTTCCGGCGCGAGATCGTTTCGCTCGGGGCGATGGAGCATCCGCGGGACGAGTTCGCGGAGGCGGCGCTGCCGCCGGTGGCGCGGGTCGAGCCCGCGGTCAAGGGGTAGTCGCCCACGTTTCGCGGGAAGGGCCCGGTACGCCACTGTGCGTTCCGGGCCCTTTCGCGTCCGCGCCCGAACGCGGGGCGGGCCGGGAGTGCGGACCGGGCCGAAGGTGTCGGTGGGGCCGGGGTGGGGTTACGCGGTGCGGGTGGCTTCGAAGCGTTTCATGCGTTCCAGGACCAGGTCCGAGGTGGGGTCGAGCATTTCGTCGACGATTCGGCCGTCGGCCAGGAAGAGGACCCGGTCCGCGTAGGAGGCGGCGTTCGGGTCGTGGGTGACCATGACGATCGTTTGGCCGCTCTCGCGTACCGAGGCGCGGAGGAAGCCCAGGACCTCGGCGCCCGAGCGGGAGTCCAGGTTGCCCGTCGGTTCGTCGGCGAAGATGATCTCCGGTCGGCTCGCCAGCGCCCGCGCACAGGCGACACGTTGCTGCTGACCGCCGGACAGTTCGCTCGGACGGTGCTTCAGCCGGTCGCGCAGGTCGACCGTGTCGATCACGTGGTCCAGCCACGCCTGATCCGGCTTCACCCCCGCGATGTCCATCGGCAGCGTGATGTTCTCCAACGCGGTCAGCGTCGGCAGCAGGTTGAACGCCTGGAAGACGAAGCCGACCTTCTCCCGCCGCAGCAGGGTCAGTTTCCTGTCGTCGAGAGAGGACAACTCCACGTCGCCCAGCCGGACCGAGCCGGTCGAGATCGAGTCCAGGCCCGCCATGCAGTGCATCAGCGTGGACTTGCCCGACCCGGAGGGCCCCATGATCGCGGTGTACTCCGCGCGCCGGAACCCGACCGAGACGTCATCGAGCGCGAGCACCCGCGTCTCGCCCGTGCCGTAGATCTTGCTCAGGTCGGTGGCGACGGCGGCGAGCTCGCCGTACGCCCCGACTCCCGCGATGGGTTCGGTGGCGGTCACATCGGGCCTCTTTCCTTGCGGGCGTGATCGGGCCCGCATCGGCCGGACCCTCGACCCCGTGGTCCTACCCAGGTGCGCCGGGCGAATGCGGAACTCCCCTGCTCAGCCGCCCCAAACCGCTCATTCGGCACCATCTGTACGGCACCGGGACGGGTCGCCCCCGGTCGCTCTCCGCGATCGAACAGGCCCGCGGAACGGCTCTGCGGGGGCTCCGAATCCAAGGGGCCAACCCGGTGCGCCGGGGCCGCTACGCTCAGCATCGCCCCCGGATGGTGGAACGCAGACACGAGGAGCTTAAACCTCCTTGGCCGCAAGGCCGTGCGGGTTCGAGTCCCGCTCCGGGGACAACTCGAAAAGGCCGCTGACCTGCAAGAACGCCGTACGGCGGCGGATCGGCGGCGGCGGGCCTCGGTGGTCTGGACCACCGAACGGGCATATTCCCGGGCCCGCGGGCCACCCTTACTCGCGAACAGCGCAGGGTGTTCCCGTGGTGACAGCGATCGGCTTCGCGATGGATTCCATCCGACTTTTTATGACCGGACAGTGACCACGGGCACAAATCGCGTGTCCGGCGACGTTGTAAGGGAAAGATGGAAGCCCCGAGCGTTTTACTCGGGGATTACTCTCTAAAGCCACGACCCCCACCCGGGGGCATGGAGGAGATGACATGAGGAGCAGCAACCCGGTGCTCACGCGGCGGGGGGCGTTCGAGACCGGCCGGCAGGAGCAGGCCGGTTACGGAGCGCCGCAGCCCGGGCCGCAGGGCGCCCCGTACGGTGGGCCGCAGCAGCCGCCGGTGCAGCCGATGACCCCCGAGCAGCTTCAGGAGATGTACCGGGCGCAGTCCGCCGGTCCGCTCCAGACCGGCCGGATGACCATCGACGACGTGGTCGCGCGTACCGCGATGACGTTGTTGACGGTCGTCGTCACCGGTGCGCTGTCGTGGGCCTTCCTGCCGTTCGAGAACTTCGGCTGGGCGGTCGGCGCCGCGCTCGCGGCGTTCGTCGTCGCGATGGTCGTGACCTTCAAGCGCGAGATCAGCCCGGCCCTGGTGCTGACCTACGCCGCGCTCGAGGGTGTGTTCCTGGGTGCGATCAGCCACGCGTTCGAGGAGCAGTACAGCGGCATCGTGATCCAGGCGGTGCTCGGCACGGCCTCGGTGTTCGTCGGTGTGCTGGTCGCGTACAAGTCCGGCTGGATCAAGGTGACGAGCCGCTACGTGCGGATCGGCATGGCGATCGCGATCGGCTTCGTGCTCCTCACCATCGTCAACCTGCTCGCGATCCTGATCGCCGGCGGCGACGGCCTCGGCCTGCGCAGCGGTCCGCTCGGCATCGTGATGGGCATCCTCGGCATCCTCATCGGCGCCTTCTTCCTCTCGCTCGACTTCAACGAGATCGAGCAGTTGGCCGCTCAGGGCGTTCCGGAGAAGGAGGCCTGGCGGGCCGCGTTCGGCCTGACCGTGACCCTCGTGTGGATCTACCTGGAGGTCCTGCGCCTGTTGTCGATCCTGCGGGACTGACACGGCGTCGCACGACGGCCCGTGATGCCCTCATGACGGTCCGACGTGCGGAGTGATCCCGAAGTGCGCAGTGGCGGTGCCCCCGAGAAGGGGCACCGCCACTTTCGCGTCTGCGGATGCGTGTGTGCGGAGGTGGAAGCGGTCAGCGTGGCAGGGGTCTTCGACGGCGGATCGACGGTGGGGCGGCTTCGGGGCGGGGGATCAGCTGACCCCGCCCGGCGCGTGCCGACGACGGTCGTGCTCGCGGACGATGGCGAGGGCGTGCCCGTGTCCGAGGTTGTGTTCGCCCTGGAGCCAGGAGACCCGGTCCTCGAACCGGGAGAAGGCCGGCCCGGCCTCGATTTCCCGGAACCAGTCGGGGAGTTCGCGGCCGGTGCAGGCGGGCACCCGGGCCACGAGGTTCCGGTGGGTCTCTTCGGAGAAGTGCAAGGACATAAGCGCCTCCGGTGAGCGTTCCGTTACCCGAGCGTGCATGACGGGCGAACGGTTGGCAAGCGGTCGAAGCCGACCCGCACGCGGTGTGCGCACTGGGTACGCTCCGGTTATGTCGTCCCGCATCCCCATCCCGCCGGTCGGGAAACCGTCCGCTTCCCTCACGGTTGACGTGGCCCCGTTCGTGAAGGAGGCCGGTGCGGTAGCCGACCGGCTGCGGCACCTGTCCGAGGCCCGGTTGAAGGCGCCGCTGACCGCCCGTCAGGAGACCTCGCCGACCCGGGCCGGCGCGGCGCTCGCCCTGGCCCAGTGCCTGGCCGATCTGGCGGCCGCGGTCGAGGGCGAGCCGCTGCGCGAGATCCCGGATCTGGGGGTGTTCACGGTCGGCGACCAGGTGGCGGTCACCTCCGGCGATCTGGCCTCGGCGCTGGGGCTGTTGGCCGAGGAGCACGCGCTGATCCTGCAGGACGGCGAGGCCACGACGGCCGCCGACGTGGTGCGTCGGGCGCGGGAGATGGTGCGGGAGTTGTCGGCGGCGATCTGAGCGGGTGCGGGTCGTGCGATGTGCGGCTGGCGCGGGTGCGGGTCGTGCGATGTGCGGGCCGTGCGGCGCGGGGCGGTCCGGTTACGCCGGCGGCCGTACGTACAGGCGGTCGGCCAGCGCGTACGTGGTGTCCTCGTCCAGGCCGAAGGTCAGTGCCCAGCCGCCGCCGACCTCGCAGGTGCCGAGCAGGCGTACCGGTCGGCCGAGCGACAGCGCGACGTCGATCAGTGAGGCCGCCTCCGGGTCGCCGGGCATCACCACCAGCGAACTGCCGTCGGCGAAGTCGAGCACGTCCAGGCCGCCCGCGCCGCCGGGCGAGCCGGTGCGCACCCGGGTGATCGGGGTGGCGCCGGCGATCAGGCCGGTCAGGTAGCCGCCGGTGAGGTGGGTGGGCAGCAGCGGGGTCAGGTTCTCCGACGGGTGCGGGCGCCGCCCGCTCGTGTGGTCGGCGGGCGGGTCGCGGTACGCGCTCTCGTCCGCGAACTCGTCGCGCCCGGGCCCGGGGACGGTCAGCGGTGGTCGCTCGGCGTCCCGGCTGCGGAAGAGGTGGTCGACGAACGCCTGGTCCCAGATCTCCGCTGCCGCGCGGGCGCGGTGTCGTCGGCACAGTCGGCGCACGAGGGTGGTCACCGCGACGGCGCACGCGGCGGTGATCAGGACGGGGACGATGTAGGCGTTCGACATGGCAAGATCCGCAACCCTTGGCCGGCCCGAGGAACAGCTTCCCTTCCAGGGTCGCGCTGCGGGCCGGTTGTCGCCAGAGCGTGACGTCCCGACCCGAGGGGGCCTTGGGCTGTTCCGCGTGGGTGACGGCGCCGCACGGCCCGCCCGGGGTGTCCCGGACGGGCCGCACGGCATGCGTCGCACGTGCCGGGCGCGACGGGCGCGACCGGCGTGCCGGGTCAGCTCAGGCGCTCGAGCACCATCGCCATGCCCATGCCGCCGCCGACGCACATGGTCTCCAGGCCCCACTGCTTGTCGTGCCACTGCAGCGAGTTGATCAGTGTGCTGGTGATCCGCGCGCCGGTCATCCCGAACGGGTGGCCGATCGCGATCGCGCCGCCGTTGACGTTGACCTTGTCCACGTCGAAGCCCAGGTCGCGGTAGGAGGGGATGACCTGCGCGGCGAACGCCTCGTTGATCTCCACCAGGTCGATGTCGGCCGAGGTCAGGCCGGCCCGGGCCATCGCGATCCGGGACGCCTCGACCGGGCCGTAGCCCATGATCTCGGGGGACAGGCCGGACACGGCGGTGGAGACGATCCGGGCGAGCGGGGTCAGGCCCAACTCGCGCGCCTTGGTGTCGGACATCACGATGACCGCAGCGGCGCCGTCGTTGAGCGGGCACGCGTTGCCCGCGGTGACCGTGCCGTCCGGGCGGAAGACCGGCTTGAGCCCGGAGATGCCCTCCAGCGTGGTGCCCGCCCGCGGGCCGTCGTCCTTGGTCACCACGGTGCCGTCGGCGAGGGTGACCGGGGTGATGTCCCTGGCCCAGAAGCCGTCGGCGATCGCCTGCTCGGTGCGGTTCTGCGAGCGCACCGCGAACTCGTCCTGCTCGGCCCGGGAGATGCCCTTGTGCTGGGCCAGGTTCTCGGCGGTGAAGCCCATCCCGATGTACACGTCCGGGAGCAGGCCCTGCTCGCGCGGGTCGGTCCAGGTCGAGCCCTTCTCCACGGTCTCGGTGGTGCGGGTCGCGGCCTCGGCGAAGAGCGGGTTCCTGGTGTCCGGGATCGAGTCGCTGCTGCCCTTGCCCCGGGTGCTGGTGACCATCTCGACGCCGGCCGAGATGTACGCGTCGCCCTCGCCCGCCCGGATCGCGTGCATCGCCATCCGGGTGGTCTGCAGCGACGAGGAGCAGTAGCGGGTGATGGTGGTTCCGGGCAGGTGGTCGTAGCCGAGCATGACCGCGACGTTGCGACCCATGTTGAAGCCCTGCTCGCCACCGGGCAGGCCGCAGCCGAGCATCAGGTCGTCGATGTCCTTGGGGTCCAGCGCCGGGACCTTGTCCAGGGCGGCTCGGACCATGAGCGCGGTCAGGTCGTCCGACCGCAGGTCCTTCAGGGAACCCTTGAAGGCGCGACCGATGGGGGAGCGGGCGGTGGCGACGATGACTGCTTCGGGCATCGGGACTCCTTGGTGGTCTTCGCGGCCGTCGGTACGAGGACCCCGCGGGGACTCTCGTCGTCACGGAAGCGCAACTGACGCTTGAAGTTACTGCCTGGTAGTCAAAAGTGGGAGAGGCGGATCGTGCGACCTGCCCCACGCCATAACTGACGACCAGTCAGATTTCTTCGGTCAGATTACCCCGGGCGTCCTCGAACGGGGTCGGCGCAGTCGGTGCGATTTCACCATCGCCCTCGGCGGCGGCCTCGGCTTCGGCCTCCGGGTCCACCGTCGCGGGGATGGGGATCTGCCGGCGACGCCGATGCCGCAGCAGCGCCCACCGGCCGCGCGGGCCGCGTTCGCGACCGCCGACGTCGGTACCGGTCACCTCGGTGCCGCCCTCGGCGGCGGCCTCGATCGCGGCCTGCGCGATCGGCAGCACACCCTCGCCGCGGAAGCTGTCCGGGCTCACCTCGTCCAGCGGCCACAGGTCCAACGCGGCGCACAGCGAGGGCAACGAGGCCATCGCGGCGGTCGCGTAGCCCTCCACCGAGGGATGGAAGCGGTCCGGGCCGAACATCACCTTGGGCCGGGCCAGGAACTCGGGACCCAGCAGCGAGCCGAGCGAGACGGTACGCCCGCCCGCCTCGACCACGGCGATGGTCTGCGCGGCGGCCAGATTGCGGCTCCACTGCCGGGCCAGGTAGCGCAGCGGCTGCGCGATCGGCTCGATCGTGCCCAGGTCGGGACACGTGGCCACGACCACCTCGACGCCGGAGGCGATCAGTCGACGGGTGGCCTGTTCGAGGTGGCGCACCGACTCCGCCGGGCGCATCCGGTGGGTGACGTCGTTCGCGCCGATCATGATCATCGCGACGTCGAGCTCGTGCCGGAGCGCGAGGGTGACCTGACGCTCCAGGTCCGAGGACTGGGCGCCGGAGAGCGCGACGTTGACCAGCCGTACCGGCACCTCGGCGACCGCCGCCAGGCCGGAGGCGAGCAACGCGCCGGGGGTCTGCATCGGATCCTCGACGCCGAGGCCGGCGGCGGTGGAGTCGCCGATCACCGCGAACGTGATCGGTTCGCCCGGCAGATCGCCGTATATCCCGTCGGCGGTCGGCGGTTCGCCGTCGGGTTCGCCCACGGTGCGCCGGGCCATCTTCGCCTCGGTGTACAACACCGCGAACATCGCCCCGGTCAGCACGCCCACACCGCCACCGCCGAAGGCCGCCGCGGCGGCCACCCGGCGGGCCATGCGCGTACGCATCATCGCCGGACCCCGTGACCGGCCGTCGTGTACAAGACCTCGGGCTCCTCCCCGTCGCGCACTCCAAGCCGACCCTAACCGACCGTCAGGTGCGTGGGCGGGTAGCAGGGGGCGCGGTGGGGCGTGCGGCGTGGGCGTGAGCCGTGTGCGCTGTGTCGTGTCCGGCGCGATGGCGGCGACTAGGCTGGGAGAAGTTAGCGCAATGTGAGGATTTTGGGCCATCCGGCCCCGGCTGATGCGCACTCATGGCGGAGGTTCCGTGCGGTACCACGAATCCATGCTCGACCTGATCGGGGACACCCCCCTCGTCAAGCTCAACTCCGTTACCTCGGGGTTGTCGGCGACGGTGCTGGCGAAGGTCGAGTACTTCAACCCCGGCGGTTCGGTCAAGGACCGGATCGCCGTGCGGATGATCGACGCGGCCGAACAGTCGGGCGCGCTGCGTCCCGGCGGCACGATCGTCGAACCCACCTCCGGCAACACCGGGGTCGGGCTGGCGATGGTCGCGCAGCGGCGCGGATACAAGTGCGTGTTCGTCTGCCCGGACAAGGTCAGCATGGACAAGATCAACGTCATGCGCGCCTATGGGGCCGAGGTGGTGGTCTGCCCGACGGCGGTCGACCCCGAGCACCCCGACTCGTACTACAACGTCTCGGACCGCCTGGTGCGCGAGACGCCCGGCGCGTGGAAGCCCGACCAGTACTCCAACCCGCAGAACCCGGAGTCGCACTACCTCTCCACGGGTCCCGAACTGTGGGAGCAGACCGACGGTCGGATCACCTGCTTCGTGGCCGGCGTCGGCACCGGCGGCACCATCTCCGGGACCGGGCGCTTCCTCAAGGAGGTCTCGAACGGCGGCGTGCGCGTGGTGGGCGCCGACCCGGAGGGCTCGGTGTACTCGGGCGGCTCCGGTCGGCCGTACCTGGTCGAGGGCGTCGGTGAGGACTTCTGGCCGACCGCGTACGACAGCGCGGTGCCGGACGAGATCATCGCGGTGTCCGACCGGGACTCGTTCCTGATGACGCGTCGGCTCGCCCGCGAGGAGGGCCTGCTGGTCGGCGGCTCGTGCGGGATGGCGGTGGTCGCGGCGCTGCGCGCGGCCGAGCGGCTCGGGCCGGACGACGTGGTCGTGGTGCTGCTGCCCGACTCCGGGCGCGGCTACCTCAGCAAGATCTTCAACGACGAGTGGATGGCCGACTACGGCTTCCTGGACGCGGACCCGAACGAGGCCACCGTGGCCGACATCCTGGCCCGCAAGCAGGGCGACCTGCCCGCGTTGGTGCACGTGCATCCGGAGGAAAGCGTCGGCGACTCGATCGCGATCCTGCGCGAGTTCGGGGTCAGCCAGATGCCGGTGGTCAAGCCGGGCGCCGGCCACCCGGACGTGATGGCCGCCGAGGTGGTCGGCTCGATCGCCGAGCGCGACCTGCTGGACGCGCTGGTGTCCGGCCGGGCCGCCACGGGCGACCCGCTGGAGAAGTTCATGTCGGCGCCGCTGCCGGTGGTCGGCTCCGGCGAGCCCATCGCCCGGCTCGCACGGGTGCTGGAGCGGGCCGACGCGGCGCTGGTGCTGGTGCACGGCAAGCCGCAGGGTGTGGTCACCCGGCAGGACCTGCTCGGCCACCTGGCGGGCTAGTCCCGCTCACGGCGCGGGCCGCCGTGTTTCGCCACCGGGGCGGCGACGTCATCGGATCGGTTCGCTCCGGACACGCCCACGTAGTCGATGCGTAACACCGCCTCGACACCGTGGGGTTCGACGGGGAACGGACCACGAGGGGACCGCTCCGGTGGCGAGAGGCGGTAGGGACATGACGGCGATTTCGGTGCGGGGCCGGGCCCGGCTCACCATGGTGAGCCGGGTCGGCGCGGGCGAGTGGCCGTCGCACGTACGGGTGCGGCCGGCCCGCGCGCAGGACGCCGCGCGGGTGCGCGCGATGCACGAGCGGTGCTCCCCGGAGACCCGTCGATTGCGCTACTTCACGTCGGCACCCCGGTTGCCCGAGAGCGCGCTGGTTCGGCTGCTGGTGCCGGAGCACGGGGTGAGCCTGGTGGCGGTCGCGCCCGACGGTGCGATCGGGGCGTTGGCCACCCTCTTCCACCCGGCGCACGAACCGGTCGCCGAAGTGGCCTTGCTGGTCGAGGACGGCTGGCAGCGGCACGGGCTCGGCACCGCGCTGTTGGGCTCGCTGGTCGAGCACGCGGCCGTGCGCGGGGTGAGCAAGGTGCGCGCGCACGTGTTGCCGTGGAATCGGCGGATGCTCGCCCTGTTCGATCGGGCCGGGCTGGTCAGCCGGCGCGGCTACGAGGACGGCGTGGTGCTCGTGGAGGCCGACGTGCCGCCGGGGGTGCTCGCTTCGGACCGCTGCGCCTGACGCGACCTACAGAGGATGAAATTTGCCCTGTTTGTCTGATTCGAGGTCTGATGGAGCGGGAAAAGTTGCCTCTCGGGCAAGTTAATTGCCCCATTGGTCAGCGCCTGCCTAGCCTCGAAGCATGGTCGCCACCCCAAGCTACGACATGGACGAGCCGGAACCGGCATCCGCCGAGGCGGTACCGACCGGGCTCGGCGAGCGGTTGCGCGCGGCCCGCCGGGCGAACGGCTTCAAGCTCGACGAGGCCGCGCGGCTGACCAGGCTCTCCGTCGCCTATCTCTCCCGGCTCGAACACGAGCGCCGCCAGCCGTCGCTGCCCGCGCTGTTGACCCTGGCCCGGGCCTACAACACCACGGTCTCCGAACTGCTCGGCGAGGACAGTGCCTCGGCCGAGCCGGTGGTCCGGGCCCGCGCGGCCGAACCGGTCGAGGCGCACGGCTGGACCTATTGGCGCGTGGGCAGCCCGCGGCGCGGCATGCAGGCCCTGCGGGTGCGGGTGCCGGCGGGGCGCGCGGACGGACCGGCGCGGGTGCATCCGGGCGAGGAATGGCTGTACGTGCTCAGCGGCCAGCTCCGGTTGACCCTGGACGGGGCCACCCACCTGCTCGCGCCCGGCGATGTGGCGCACTTCGATTCCGGGCTCGCGCATCGGATGGAGTCGGCCGACGCGTATCTGTCCGTCGAGTTCCTGATGGTCCACGCGGCGCCCGCGTTGGTGGCGTTCTCGCCGTGTCTGCCGGCCCATGTGTGAGCGGCGCGCGGGTGTGCGTGGCGCGCGTGTCCGCGTACTTGTCGATGTTCGATCGGTGTCCGATCGGTGTCCGAGCCCGGTGTCCGAGCCCGATGTCCGAGCGCGCCCATGTCCGAGGAGTTCGTGATGGAGAGTGAGAAGAGCCGGGCGGCCGGGATGTGGATCCGGATCGCGATCTACATCCTGGGATTCTCCGTGGTGTTCGGGGCGCTGATGTTCACCGCGGTGACCTACGGCCACCGCTGAGCGTGCGGCGCGTCCTCACGCCGACGGCCGGGCGCGGGCCCGTAGGCTCGCGCTCATGGACAACGCGACTTCCTCCGACTCCACGACCCGCTACATCCGGCTCAACCTCGAAATCGTGCTTGAGGTCACCGACGCCGACGCGCTGCGTGCCGCGGCGCTGGACAGCGTCAAGGCGGACGAGGAGCTGTCGCCCGGTGACCGGGCGGACGCGACCGCCGCGATCGAGAGCGACCTGGCCGAGTCCGTCTCGTACCTGATCGACCCGTTCAGCCTCGTTGAGGACATCGCCGGTACCGAACTGAGCGAGGCCGGCTGGCAGTCCGAGGGCGCCGAGTACCTGCCCGAGGACGACGACGAGGACGACGAGGACGCCTGACGTCCCGTCGGCTCGTGGCCTCGCCGCCGCTCGGGCGCGGCCACGATGCCCGCAGACCGTACGCAGATCCGATCGTCCCCCCGCGCCCCGCGAAGCGTCCGCTCCGCGGGGCGCTGACCGTTTCGGGGTGCGGTGCCGCGGTGCCGCGGTGGTGCGCCCGCGCCTGTCACCGGCGTACGGAGCGAGCATTCGTCCACGGAGGGGTGAATCGGCGGCCAACCGGACGGCGGGGCGTTGCCCATTGTCGTGGCCTTCGTTGTCCCACGTGCCGCATCCGTTCGTGCGGCACTGTGACATGGAGGAATAATGAACACGGTCAAGAAGGCGGCCTTCATCACCGTCGCCGCCGGCGGCATTCTCGCCGCGGGCATGGGTGCTGCCAACGCCGGCTCCGAGGCGGATGGCGCTGCGGTCGGCTCGCCGGGTGTCGCCTCGGGCAACAACATCCAGGTGCCGGTGCATGTTCCGGTCAACGTGTGTGGCAACAGCGTCAACTTGGTCGGCCTGGTGAACCCGGCGTTCGGGAACGTTTGCATCAACCACGGCTGAACATTTGCACTTTCGGTGGGCGCTGTACGGGGCAACCGGTCCCGGGACGGCGCCCTCTGGCGTTTGGGTTGGCCTCAAGTGCCGGCCGGGCCGTTTCGCCTCAAGCGCTGGCGGGGCTGATTGGCCTCAAGTGCCGGCCGGGCTGTTTCGCCTCAAGCGCCAGCGGGGCTGATTGGCCTCAAGTGCCGGCCGGGCTGTTTCGCCTCAAGCGCCGGCGGGGCTGATTGGCCTCAAGTGCCGGCCAGGCTGATTGGCCTCAAGCGCCGGCCGGGCTGGTTGGCCTCGCGCGCCGGCCGGGCCCGGTGTGGCCCGGCCGGTGGTTGAGGTTGGGAGGTGTTCAGGCGTGTGTGCCGCCGTCTATGCGGAGGGATGTGCCGGTGACGAATTTGCCGTCGTCGGAGGCCAGGGCGGCGATCATGCCGGCTATGACGTCGGGGGAGGCCATGCCTTCGCCGATGATGGGCATCAGTTTGGCGAAGAGTTCCCAGTCGGCGTCGTCGGGGACCTGGTTCGGGGTGTCGTCGACTATGCCGCTGGAGATGCTGCCGGGGGCGACGTTGACCGCGCGCAGGCCCTGGCGGCTGTATTCGAGGGCGATCGCGTGGGTGAAGGCGTCGATCGCGCCCTTGCTGGCCGCGTAGGCCGCCATGTACGGGTGGGCGAAGCTCGCCGAGGTCGAGCTGAAGTTGATGATCACGCCGTTGCCGGTTTCCAGGAGCGGGGGCAGCGCGGCGCGGGTCATCAGGAAGGTGCCCGTCAGGTTGACGGTGATGATCCGGTTCCACTTTTCGAGGGGGAACGTGTGGGTGTGTCCCGCGCGCAGGATCCCCGCCGCGTTGACCAGGACGTCCAAGCCGCCGAGGCGCTCGACCACCTCGGCCACGCCGGTGCCGACCGCGTCCTCGTCCGACACGTCCAGCACGCTCGTGCTCAGCCGGGCCTCCACGCCCTTCTCCGCCGCCATCGCGCGGGTCTTCTCCAGCCCGTCGGCGTTGACGTCCGCCGCGTGTACCGTGCCCGCCTCGCTCAGCAGCCGCAGCACCGTGGCCTGGCCGATGCCCGAGCCGCCACCGGTGACGATGATGCGCCGATCCTGGAACCGCTCCACAGTGTTTTCCTCCTTGGACGGGGTGTACGGGTCCCATCACAAGCTGTTCGTACGCGCGGGAGCAAGCCTCCTGAACGGTTGGCGGGACGTGAAATGAAACATGTTCCACCGTGGCCGCACGGCCGATCGGATTAATTCGCCCGGATTGCGTGACGAACCGATCGGGAAGGGGTCACACCTCATGTGAAGGGGAGCCCCCACCCCTCACGAAGCGGCGAAAGACGAGGTTCCAGCCATGGCAGACTCACCCGCCCGCACACCGGAGAAGACCCAGACCCGCCCGGAACGGGCGGAGCGGCCACAGACCGGCTCCGGACACCTCACCGAGGTGACCGCGCTGGCCACGGATCGGGGGCGGACCTCGATCGCGGACGGGGTGGTGGCCAAGGTCGCCGGGTTGGCGGCACGCGAGATCCCGGGGGTGTACGCGCTCGGCAGCGGCGTCTCGCGGGCGTTCGCCGCGATGCGCAAGGCGGTACCCGGCGGTCGTCCCGACGTCGCGCGCGGGGTCGGCGTCGAGGTCGGCGAGAAGCAGTGCGCGGTCGACCTGAGCCTGGTGGTCGAGTACGGCGCGCCGATCGCGGAGGTCGCGGCGGCGGTGCGCGAGCACGTGATCGAGTCGATCGAGCGGATGACCGGCCTCGAAGTGGTCGAGGTGGACATCTCCGTGGACGACATCCACATCGAGCAGGACGACGACGACACGTCCTCGCGCAACCTGGCCTGAGTCCCGGGCGCGCGGCCCTCGGGCCGCGCCGTCCCGGTGCGCGGGGAAAGGGCGGGCCCGGATCGCACCGGGCCCGCCCTTTCCCCGCGTTCGCGCCGTGCGGTCAGCGCCGCCGGCCGCGCGTGCCCAGCCCGACCGCGCCCACCACGATCGCCACGATCGAGGCCGCGAGCACCGACCACGCCATCGTGGTCAGCGAGTCGGTGAACACGCTGTAGATCGCCTCGATGCCGTCCCGGTTCAGGGTGTTCCGGGCGGCCAGCTCGTCGGCGACCGGGCCGCTCGCGGCGGAGACCAGGATCAGCAGCAGGCCGCTGGTGACCAACAGGCCGACACCGGTCATCACCAGCGCGCGGAACCGGTTCACCGCGACCACCAGGCCGACCACCAGCAGGACCAGGGCCAGGATCGGCAGCCACCTGCCCGCGTCGTCCACGGCCTGGAGCGCGTCCCGGCTCTGCTCGGCCTCGGACGCGTGCGGCAGTTCGGCCAGGTCGATCGGGATGGTGGTCGGCAGACCCGCCTTCGACACCGGGATCCCGGACTTGTTGAGCTGCGCGACGATCGCGTCGAGCGGGCTCTTGAGGTTGACCACGACCTTGTCGCCGTCGGAGGTGACGTTCTTGCCGTCCCGGCCCAGCAGGGAGGACATCACGACGTCGTGCGCGGTGGCGATGCCGTCCTTCCAGATCGCCTTGAACGCGGGCTTGCCGATCTCCTCGGTCACCGCGGTCCGCACCACATCGCGCGGGACCTGGCCGCGCACGGTCGACGGGAGCTGCTTCATCACCTCGTCGGTCATCAGCCGGGCGACCTCGGTGCGGATCGCCGACTCGTCGATCAGCGCCACCGCGTTGTCGGTGAACCCCTGCTCGGAGACCACCTCCCAGCGCAGCCACAGCGCGGACAGCGCCGGGATCGTCAGCAGCACCGCCAGCACCAGGCTGAGACCGGCGACGGTGCCGCGCAGCGCGCCGTACGCGGGCCGCGAGGGCTGCCCCGGCGGCGGGCCGTGGGGGCCGCCCCCGCCGCCGGGGCCACCGGGTCGGTACGGACCGCCCGGATCGTACGGCGGTGGGGCGGGCGTGGCCGCATAGGGCGGGGGCGGGGGCGGGTAGCCGCCACCCTGGCCCGGATACGAGCCCGGGGACGAGTGCATCGCGCTTCCTCCGTCGTCGTGTTCGGACCGCCGTGGAATCGGCCCGGCATTCGAGAGTCTCACCCACGTGCCGCTGCCACTGCCGCGCGCCCGGTGTTGTGCCTGTTCGGTGACACGGGCGGGGCGGCACGGGGAGCCCCCGGTGGCGCGGGAGTGTTCGGTGACGCGGTCCGGGTCGGTACCGGAGATCCGCGCACCCGGGCATAGCCTGCTCGGATGGACAGTGTGGACAACGCGCCGCAGGCCGGCCGCCGGCGACCCCGGGTAGGCCATATCCAGTACCTCAACTGCCTGCCCATCTACTGGGGCCTGGCCCGCACGGGCTCGTTGGTGGACCTGGACCTCACCAAGGACACCCCGGACAACCTCAACGACGCCCTCGTGCGCGGCGACCTCGACATCGCTCCGATCAGCGTGGTCGAGTTCCTGCGGCACGCGGACGACCTGGTGGTGCTCCCGGACATCGCGGTGGCCGCCGACGGACCGGTGATGTCGGTCATGCTGGTCAGCCAGGTGCCGGTGGAGCAGTTGGACGGGGCGCGGGTGGCGCTCGGTTCGCAGAGCCGTACCGGGGTCCGGCTGGCCCGGCTGCTGCTGGAGGAGAAGTACGGCGTGCGGCCGAAGTTCTTCACCTCGGCGCCCGACCTCGGCCTGATGATGCAGGAGGCGGAGGCCGCGGTGGTGATCGGCGACGTCGCGCTGCGCGCGACGCTGTACGACGCGCCGCGACTGGGTCTGCTGGTCTACGACCTCGCGTACGAGTGGAAGCAATGGACCGGACTGCCGTTCGTGTTCGCGGTGTGGGCCGCGCGTAGGGAGTTCCTGGCCGCGCATCCGGCCGAGGTGCACGCGGTGCACCGGGCCTTCCTGGAGTCCCGCGACCTGTGCATGCAGGAGGTGGACAAGGTCTGCGAGCACGTGGCCCGGTGGGAGGCGTTCGACGCGGCCACCCTGGAGCGCTACTACACCGAGGCGCTGGACTACTCGCTCGGCGAGCGCCACCTGGCGGGGATCGCCGAGTTCGCCCGCCGGACCGCGCACGACACCGGATATCCGGCCGACGTGCGGGTGACCCTGCTCGACGCCCCGCCGACGTCGTGAGCGGGCCGGATAGGCTCGTTCACGAGCATTTGTTCCACTGGCATTCGTTCCACTCGTATTCGTTCCATGCGGAGGCTTCCCCGTGAGCAGCGATCTCCAGCCGGTCCTGGACCGGGCCGCCACCGGTGGGCGGATCACGCCCGACGAGGCACTCGCCCTGTACGTCCACGCGCCGCTGCACGCGCTCGGCCGGGCAGCCGACGCCGCGCGGCGCCTGCGCTACGCGGACACCGTCGACATCGCGACGTACATCATCGAGCGCAACATCAACTACACGAACGTGTGCGTCACCGCGTGCAAGTTCTGCGCGTTCTACGCCCCGCCCAAGAGCGAGAAGGGCTGGGTCCGCGAGATCGACGACATCCTGCGCCGGTGCGCGGAGACGGTCGAACTCGGCGGCACCCAGATCATGTTCCAGGGCGGGCACCACCCGGACTTCGGCGTCGAGTACTACGAGCGCTCGTTCGCCGCGATCAAGGCCGAGTTCCCGCAACTGGTGATCCACTCGCTCGGCGCGTCCGAGGTCGCGCACATGGCCAAGGTCTCCGGGGTGGGCATCGAGGAGGCCATCACCCGGATCCACGCCGCGGGCCTGGACTCGTTCGCGGGCGCCGGCGCGGAACTGCTCCCGGAGCGGCCGCGCAAGGCGATCGCGCCGCTCAAGGAGTCCGGCGAGCGCTGGCTGGAGATCATGGAGACCGCGCACGGTCTGGGCGTGGAGTCGACCTCGACGATGCTGATGGGCACCGGCGAGACCAACGCCGAGCGGATCGAGCACCTGCGGATGATCCGCGACGTGCAGGACCGCACGGGCGGCTTCCGGGCCTTCATCCCGTACACCTACCAGCCGGAGAACAACCACCTGAAGGGGCAGACGCAGGCCACCCTGCTCGAATACCTGCGCCTGATCGCGGTCGCCCGGCTGTTCCTGCACAACGTCGCGCACATCCAGGGCTCGTGGCTGACCACGGGCAAGGAGGCCGGCCAGCTCACCCTGCACTACGGCGCGGACGACCTGGGCTCGGTGATGCTGGAGGAGAACGTGGTCTCCTCCGCCGGCGCCAAGCACCGCTCCAACCGGATGGAGCTGCTGCACCTGATCCGCGCCGCCGGCCGGATCCCCGCCCAGCGCGACACCACCTACAACCACCTGATCGTGCACGACGACCCGGCGAACGACCCGGTCGACGACAAGGTCGTCTCGCACTTCTCCTCCACCGCCCTCGACGGCGGCGGCACCGCCCGCCCCCTGCTCAAGGTCGTCGACGCGCGCTGAGACCGGCTTGCGATGATGGGCGCATGTCGTTGACCTTGCATGTCGCGCCCGTTGTCCTGTCGATGGTCGACGCGGAGCCCATCCGCGACGGGGCCGTGCTCGTGGAGGACGGCCGGATCGTCGCGGTGGGTCCGCGGCGGGAGTTGGCGTCGGCGGGAGCGCGGGAGCGGGTGTGGCGGGGCGTGCTCATGCCGGGGCTGGTGAACGCGCACGCGCATCTGCAGTACACCGATTTCGGGGATCTCGCGTTGTCCGGGCTGGCGTTTCCGGAGTGGATTCGCACGCTGACCGCACGGCGGGCCGACTTCTCCGAGGTGATGTGGCAGGAGAGCGCGCGGCGCGGGGTGCATCACATGTTGCGGTCGGGGACGACGGCGGCGGCGGATGTGGTCACCGATCCCTGTGTGTTGGTGCCGGTGGGGCGGTCGGGGCTGCGCGGGATCAGCTACGTCGAGGTGATCGCGGACGACGCGATGTGGACGGGCGGGCGGCGCGCGGCCTTCCTGGAGACGTTGGACGGGGCGAGTGGCGGGCGCGCGTTGGGGATCTCGCCGCACACGCCGTTCACGGTCGGCACCTCGGTGTTCGAGGAGTGTGTGGCGATCGCGCGCGAGCGTGGTCTGCGGCTGCACCCGCACCTGGCGGAGACCGCGCACGAGGCGGAGTTCATCCGACACGGCACCGGCCGGTTCGCGGACATGAACCGGGCGATCGGGATGGCCCTGGAACTGCTCGACGGCGGCAGCGGCGGCGGCCCGGCGGCCTACCTGGACGGGTTCGCCGGCCTGGGCCCGGACGTGCACGTCGCGCACGGGGTGCACCTGGCCGGCGAGGATCGTGCGCTGCTGCGCGAACAGGGCACCGCCGTCGCGCTGTGCGTGCGCTCCAACGCGATCCTGGACGCGGGTGAGCCGCCCGTCGCCGACTACCTGGCCGAGGGCGCGCCGATCGCGCTGGGCACCGACTCGCTCGCCTCCTCGCCGTCCCTGGACATGTGGGAGGAGGCGGCGGCGGTCCGGGAACTGGCGGTCCGTCAGGGATATCGCGCGGACGACCTGGACCGGCGCCTGGTCGAGGCGGTCACGATCGGCGGTGCGGCGGCGATGGGTGGTCTGGACGGGGCGGGCACGCTGCGCCCGGGAAAACTCGCCGACCTCGCGGTGTTCGACGTGCCGACGGAAGGTGATCCGTACGCCGCGCTGGTCGCGCGCGGGGCGGGGTCGTGTGTGGCCACGGTGCTCGGCGGGCGGCTCGTGCACCGGCGCTGAGCCGCTTCGCGGTGCCCCGGCGTGCCGGGACGCCGGCGCCCGGCGGGTGGGTGCGTGGCGGGTGGCGCACGAGTGTTTCCGAGAAGTCGCGCATGGTCGGGCGGTCCCCGGGCAGGCGCCTGGTCGGAACGAGACGGTTCCATACAAGGCACTTTCCGACCCGGGCGCTGCCTGCTCGGGATGAGGAGGCACACCATGTCCGTCGGTACCCGCATCCGTTCCATCGTCCATGCCGTGACCCCCCGTCGCAGGGGCCGACGCAGCGGCCGCGGCGGTGGCGGCATAGGCATCGGCGCCCGCATCGGCCGCGTCGGTGGCGGCGTCGGCGCCAACAAGCGCGGTGTGGGCGGCGGCGTCGGCCGCCGGTGACGCCGACACATCGTCACGACGAAATCACCGGGCGGGTCGCGTGCTCCACGCGGCCCGCCCGGTGCGTCGCGTGGCCCCAGGGCATCGGGGTCGTTCCCGGCGCGAGATGATGACTGGGTGACTCGAGCATCCCTGGACAAGCAACCGCGTGAAGTCGCGTCGATGTTCGACGCGGTCGCGGCGCGCTACGACCTGACCAACACCGTGCTGTCCATGGGCCAGGACCGGTCCTGGCGCAAGGCCGTGGCCCGGGCCGTGGACGCCCGGCCGGGAGAGCGGGTGCTCGACCTCGCGGCCGGCACCGGTACCTCCTCGCTGCCCTTCCGGGACGCGGGCGCGGACGTGGTGCCGTGCGACTTCTCGGTGGGCATGCTGCGCGAGGGCAAGCGCAAGCACCCCGAGCTGCCCTTCACCGCGGGCGACGCGACCAGGCTCCCGTTCAAGGACGCCACGTTCGACGCGGTGACCATCTCGTTCGGCCTGCGCAACGTCGAGGACACCGAGGGCGCGCTGCGCGAGATGTTGCGGGTGACCCGGCCGGGCGGCCGGCTGGTGGTGTGCGAGTTCAGCCGACCCACCTGGCGTCCGTTCGAGACGGTGTACGTGGAGTACCTGATGCGCGCGCTGCCGCCGGTGGCCACCGCGGTCAGCAGCAATCCGGACGCGTACGTGTACCTGGCCGAGTCGATCCGCGCGTGGCCCGACCAGGCGGGTCTCGCGGCGCTGATCGGCGGGGCCGGGTGGGTGAACCCGGCCTGGCGCAACCTCACCGGCGGCGTGGTCGCGCTGCACCGGGGCTTTCGACCGTCCGAGTGACCCGCCGGTTCGGTCCTGTGCCCGTGCGGGTGAGCGCGGGCCGGCGTCGCCTCCCGTACGGGTGGGCACCGGCCGCTCCCGCACCCGGCGAGTGGCCACAGGCCGGCCCGCCGCCCGCTCCTCATAGACTTGTCCGGCCGGAACCGTCCCGGTTTCGGTACTGCCGCAGAGACTTCCAGGGGAGTCGTCCGTGACCGACGCAGCGCCCGTCACAACCACCAAGCGCGCCGACTCGACGCATGAGGCCGACGTCATCGTGGTCGGGGCCGGTCCGGCCGGATCGACCACGGCGTACCACCTGGCCAAGTCCGGCGTCAGCGTGATCCTGCTGGAGAAGACCGAGTTCCCCCGGGAGAAGGTCTGCGGCGACGGGCTCACCCCGCGCGCCACCAAGCAGCTCATCGCGATGGGTGTGGACACCTCGGTCGAGGCCGGTTGGCTGCCGAACAAGGGTCTGCGGATCCTCGGCGGCGGCATGCGCCTGGAGCTGGACTGGCCGGATCTGGCCAGCTACCCCGCGCACGGTCTGGTCCGCAAGCGGGCCGACTTCGACGAGATCCTGGCCCGCCAGGCGGCGTCCGCCGGCGCCAAGCTGTACGAGCGCGCGAACGTCACCGGCCCGATCCTGGACGATCGCACCGGCCGCATCGTGGGCGTCAACGTGCGGATGAACGGGTCGAAGGAGGAGACCGTCTTCCGCGCGCCGATCGTGGTCGCCGCCGACGGCAACTCGACCCGGCTCTCCCTCGCGATGGGCCTGCACCGCCGCGAGGACCGTCCGATGGGCGTCGCGGTGCGCACCTACTTCAAGTCCCCGCGCAGCGACGACGACTACCTCGAATCGTGGTTGGAGCTGTGGGACCGCCGCGACGGCCAGGAGAAGCTGCTGCCCGGCTACGGCTGGGTGTTCGGCATGGGCGACGGCACCTCGAACGTGGGCCTGGGCCTGCTGAACACCTCGGCCGCGTTCAAGGACATCGACTACCGCGACCTGCTCAAGGGCTGGGTCTCGGGGATGCCCGAGGAGTGGGGCTACACCGACGAGAACCAGGAGGGCCCGATCCGCGGCGCCGCCCTCCCGATGGGCTTCAACCGTCAACCGCACTACACCAAGGGCCTGTTGCTGGTCGGCGACGCGGGCGGGATGGTCAACCCGTTCAACGGCGAGGGCATCGCCTACGCGATGGAGTCGGGCGAGATCGCGGCCCAGGTGATCACCCAGGCGGTGGCCCGGCTCACCCCCGAGGGACGCGAGCGCGCGCTGCACGACTACCCGCGCATCCTCAAGCAGACCTACGGCGGCTACTACACGCTGGGTCGGGTGTTCGTGAAGCTGATCGGCGACCCGAGGGTGATGAACTTCGCGACCAAGCACGGTCTGCCGCACCCGATGCTGATGCGGTTCGTGCTCAAGATGCTGGCCAACCTGACCGACCCGCGCGGCGGCGACGCGATGGACCGGATCATCAACGGCATGGTGCGGATCGCGCCCGCGGCGTGACGCGCGCGGTGCGGGCGTGCCGCGCGGGTGGTCCGCGCGCAGCCCGTGCGTGACGCGCGTGTAGTGCGTGCGTAGTGGTGGTGTGCTTGGCTCGGCGGCGCACCATCACTACGACTCCGGAGGACTGCTCCCATGCAAGACGCCCGCGACATGCGCGACTTCATCGCCGGACTGCCCAAGTGCGAGTTGCATCTGCACATCGAGGGCACACTGGAGCCCGAGCTGAAGTTCACGCTGGCCGAGCGCAACGGGATCGAGCTGCCGTACTCCTCGGTCGAGGAGATGCGCGCCTCGTATCGGTTCGACAGCCTCGCGTCGTTCCTCACCGTGTACTACGAGGGCATGCGGGTCCTGGTGCACGAGCCGGACTTCCACGACCTCGCGATGGCGTATCTGCGCAAGGCCGCCGCGCAGAACGTGCGGTACGTGGAGATGTTCTTCGACCCGCAGGCGCACACCGGTCGCGGGGTGCCGTTCGACGTGGTGGTGCGCGGGCTGACCCGGGCGATCGGCGACGCCCGGCGCGAGCTGGGCATCCGGGCCCAGTTGATCATGTGCTTCCTGCGCGACTTCCAGGCCGAGTACGCGATGGCCACCCTGGTGCAGTCGCTGGCGTACCGGGAGTGGATCGTGGGGATCGGGCTCGACTCGGACGAGCGCGGCAATCCGCCGGCCAAGTTCGCCGCCGTGTACGCGCGGGCACGGGCCGAGGGCTACCGGTTGACCATGCACTGCGACGTCGACCAGGAGAACAGCGTCGAGCACATCCGGCAGGCGATCGAGGACATCGGCGTGGACCGGATCGACCACGGCTCGAACGCGCTGGAGGACGCCAAGCTGGTCGCGGCGATCAAGGAGCGCGGGCTCGGACTGACCGTGTGCCCGGTCTCGAACTCCTTCGTGGTGGACGGCATCAAGGGCGCGGAGATCCGGCGGATGCTGGACGAGGACATCCTGGTCACGATCAACTCGGACGACCCCGCCTACATGGACGCGTACGTACTGGAGAACCTCGAGCGCACCCAGGCCGACCTGGGGCTGTCGCGGGCCGAGGTGGCGCGGTTCGAGTACAACGCGTTCGCGATCTCGTGGTTGCCGGAGGATGTGCGGGACGGGTACGTCGCGGAGTTGGACGCGTATCTGGCGACGGCCGGGGACTGACTCCGACGGTGGGCCGAACTCCCTTGCGCATTGCGGGAGTTCGGCCCATCGAGGGGTCCTGCTCAGGGCAGCGGCGGGACCCAGGTGTCGGGCGCGGCGCAGTTTCCGAAGGTCGCCGACTCCAACATCTTTCGCAGGAGCGGATAGGGCGCCAGCCTGTTGTCGGTGACGGTGATCAGCACCTCGCAGCCGTTCACCCTGGCGACCAGGACCGCCCCGTTCTCCGGCGGGCTCACGAAGGTCTGACGCGTGGTGAAGTACCAGGTGTCATGGCCCGCGATCACCTCGGGCGGACCGGTCTGCGCGACCCGGCCCAGGTGGCCGCTGTCCGAGGCCATGAACTGCACGCGCATGGCCCCCTGTTCGGTCAGACCCAACAGGCTGCTTCGCTTGAGCACCGGATTCGTGGCGGCGCCGAAGACCAGGACCGAGTTCGACTCCTTCGGCGTGTGCGTGGACGAGCCGCCGTAGTCGAGGCGGAGGGTGTCGGGCACGTAGCCGAGGCGGTACGGCGCCTTGGTGCCGGCGGGCCTGAGCCGGACCGCCTCGGCCAGCCGCAGCAGTTCGGCTCGATTCCCGGCGTCGGAGACGACGACCCAGCGGCCGGACGGCTCGCGCCAGGCGACCACCGGGCCCCGCACGTCCGTGCGTTCGAGGAACTTCGGCCCACGGAGCGCGTCGGGGCTCATTGCCGGGGCGGGCCCGTTCTCCGGTCCCGTGTGGTTGGCGAGCGGATCGATCAGGTAGTTCTCGACGTAGCGGGCCGGGTGCCCCTGTACGGTCACCGCCTCGCCGGCCTCCAGCGCCGCCACGTCGACATCGGCCGGGGCGTAGACGCCGACGTCACCGCCCCAGCCCGTGGCCCGCTCGTTCCTCGACCGGATGTTGGCCAGCGCCGTGGTGCCGGAGAAGCCCTGCGTCAGGGCGAAGAGGCCCTCGCTCCCGTCGACGTCGATCGTCACCTCGGGGGGCTTCGCCGCGGGTGGTACGGGTGCCTTCGTCGCGGCGGACGACCCGCGCCGCGCGTCGTCGCGGGCGAGCACGGTCGGGGCCGCGGCGCCGACGGCGACGACGGCGGCCACACCCATCGCGGCGGCGGTCAGTCGCCGCCGGCGGACCCGGCGGGCCCCGGTGTACGCGGCCTCGACCAGGCCGTCGGCGGAAGGGGCGAGACGCTCGTGGCGGGTGAGCGTGTCTTCGAGATCTCGGATGTCGGTCACGCCGGCTCTCCTTGGTGCAGCGGGGGCAACGGGGATGTTCGGGGTACTTCCACGGTCAGTTCCACGCGCAGGGTCGCCAGGGCCCGGGACGCGTAGCCGCGCACGGTCCCCGGTCGGCAATCCAGCGTCTCGGCGATCTCGTCGTCGGAGAGCCCCTCGTAGTAGCGCAGGACCAGGACGGCGCGTTGTTGGCGAGGCAGGCCGATCAGGCGCCGCCACAGGTCGTCGCCGACGTCCGCGGCGGCGTGGTCGGGCGTGTGCGGGGCGTCCGGCCCCTCCAGCGCGTCGTGGGTCAGCGCCACCGTGCGGACCGCCCTGCGCCGCCGCAGGGACAGGAATTCGTTGGTGACCATGGTGCGGACGTAGGCGTCCGGCCGATCCATGGCGCCGATGCGTTTCCAGCGCACCAGGGCCTTGATCAGCGCGTCCTGGACGAGGTCCCGCGCCAGTTCCCGGTCTCCGCACAGCAGTGCGGCATAACGCAGCAGGGCCGGCAGTCGGGCCGCCGCGAAATCCTCGAACCGCATTTCGCTCGTCTCCTTGATCGACCGTCCCGGGTCCGCCGTCGCGGTTCGACGGCGTTGCTCGCACGGTCCTGGTTTCGAAGGCCTTCGCCACTACAAACGCGAGGCCGGCCCGATCTGCTGTGCGGGGCCGCGTACGGCGTGGGGCAATCCTGTCGACCACTACTGTGCATTGCGTGGTACCGTGCAACGCATAAGAGCTGGAGGCGTCATGGATCCGAGTCAGTTGCTCAAGGGAGTGCTCGACCTCGCGGTGCTCGCCGTGCTGCGTGAGGAGGACGGCTACGGCTACGACGTGCTGCGCAGGCTGCGCAAGGCCGGTCTCGACGACGTCGGCGACGCCTCGGTCTACGGCACGCTGCGCCGGCTGTACAACGCCGGCCTCCTCACGTCCTACGTGGTGGCGAGCGACGAAGGACCGAACCGCAAGTACTACGCGCTGAACGAGCCGGGCCGACAGCGGTTCCGGGAGTCCACCGACACATGGAACTCGTTCGCCCGGACGATGTCGGAACTGGTGGGGGAGACCCGATGAAGGACACCGCACTGCACCCCGTCGCGGCCGACTACCGCGCCGAGGTGGCCCGCATTCTGGCCGACCTGCCGGTCACCGAGGCAGAGGAGATCCTGGACGACGTCGAGGTGAACCTGAGCGAGGTGCTCGCCGAACTCGACGACACGGTCACCGCCGAATCGCTGCGCGCCCGGCTCGGCACGCCGCACGAGTACGCGGCCGAACTGCGCGCGGCGGCCGGGTACCCACCGCTGCGCCCGGCGGGCGAAGGCGGGCTGCGGCGCGTGGGCAGGGCCGAACTGCTGCTCGGCGGCCTGCTGTTCGCCCTGGTCGCGGCGTTCGCGGTCGGCATCGGGCTCGGCGGCGAGGGCGGCACGCAGGAACGGTGGTGGGTCTTTCCATGCCTCGCGGGCCTGGCTGTGGAGGCGGTGAACGCGCTGTGGCTGCGCGGGCGGGCACCGGGACTGCCCGAGGTCGCCGCGCTGTCCGTCACCCGTCGGGCGAGGGCTCTCGGGGAGTCCTTGCGCACGGGGCGCTGGGCCGAGCCCGTGCGCTTCCTGGTCGGTCTGCAAAGCGCGTGGTGGGTCGCCCGCGCTCTGGTGATCGGCGTGCTCGCCGGGGTGCTCGCCGACAGTACGTGGTGGGGCGTGGCCGGCGGCGTCGCGGCCCTGGTCTTCTCGCTGTGGTTGGCGCCGCGCGCGCGGCAGGACCGCCGACTGCTGTGGATGGCGGTGCCGTTCAACGCCCTGGTACTCGGGGCAGCGGTCGGCGTGGTGGGATCGGGACAACTCGCGCACGAGGACACCGGTATGGACAACGTGAGCTACACCGGACCGCAGTCCCCGTACTACGGGGGTGACGACGGCGACGGCGGCAGGATCCTGACCACACAGTACGGGCGGCCCCTGGAGAACATCTATCCGTTCGACGCGCAGGGCCGTCCGCTCACCGATGTGCTGCTCTTCGACCAGGACGGCAAGCAACTCGGGCTCAACGCACGGGAGTACGCCTGCGCGCAGGGGGCGCAGCCGCCGGTACGGGATCGGCAGATCCTGCCCTTCCCGCAACCCCGCGTCGTGTACGGGCCGAACGGCGGCTGCCGTGTCGAGGAGGGCGCCGCGCCGTTCACGATCGCCATTCCGATCCGCCCGGGTCAGGACGCCGGGCCGAACCCGGGGACGAGGTCGACGACACCGCCGTCGACGGTGCCCGGAACACAACCGCCGCAGGGTGTTCCGTCGGTGGGCGGCTCGGGGGCGCCGAGCGCGGTGAATCCGCCCGGCTCGGCGAACCCGGGGAACCCGGGGAACCACGGGAACCCGACGACCCCGGTGAATCCGACGACCCCGCCGGTGCCGCCGAACTCCGCGCCCCCCGAAGCCCCGCCGGGTTCGAGGGCGGCCGCGTCCGCCGGACCCGGGAGCTGAACCTCGGGACCCGGGCCCCGACCCGGGTCCCGAGGCCGGTGGCCGGTGGTGGCCGACCGGTCGGCGTCCGGAGGGCGGCGCCGCCCCCCCCGGTGGGGGGGGGGGGCCGTTCGGCGTTTCCGAGTTGTCGACCTGACCCAGAAGCCCACCAGGACCCGCCAACAGGCCCCTCCTCTTCAGA
>NZ_JBSFEO010000060.1:0-69626 GCF_053594475.1 Embleya sp. NPDC001921 | reverse complement strand
CACCCTCTTCCCCCCCCCCCCTTCTTCCCTTTGGGCGCCGCCGGGTTGGGCGCGGTCGGCCCGGCCGTCTCTTGTTGCGTCCTGTCCCGCGTACTGCGGGTGGAGCAGGTGTCGCGTGCCGATTTCCCCGACGTACGGCCCGTGTTGCATGTCGTACCGGGCCGCCGCACGAGAGCGCGCGCAACCACCATGCAACGAGTCGGGGATCGGCCATCCACGAACGGCCGTCGAACGGCTGAACAACGAGAGAACTTCCGGTCCGAACCCGTTATCGATCCGTGATATTCACGGTGGGGAGCGACGTCAGCAGGGGATTTCCAGATCGATGGCGACCGGGTTCGACGGCCACTGGTAGGACGCCACGGCGAAGTTGCCGTGGACGGTCGAACCGCAGGCGACGCTGCCGCCCACGCCGGAGATCTGGATCGTCGAGCTCTGGAAGATCGCGTTCTGGGTCACCGCGCCGAGCGAGACGCCGGCGACGTTGCCGGACAACTGCAGGATCAGCGGCTTCGGCTGCGGCAGCGGACTGCCGGGCGAAGGGGGGCCCGCCAGGCCGACCTGGCCGAAGAGTCGCACGTTCTCGCCGGTGATCTCGGCGCAGACCTTGGTCGCGAGGCCGGACTGGAGACCGTACGTGCAGGTCACGGTGGTCGGAACGGAATCGGCGGTCGCGATCGGCGCGGCGGCGAGGATGCTCGAGCCGGCTATGCCCAGCGCTGCGATGGCCTGGATGCACTTCATGGGAAACCTCCGGTGTCGTGACGCCCGACGTCGGGCGTGCCTTATGAGGTGTGACATTGCACATCTCACATGTCACATCCTGGCACGGGAATGAGCGGCTCATCGACCACCGAGGGCGAATGCCACCGTGATCTGCGTTACACGGAGAGTCCGACGGCTATGACTTTCAGTCACAGCCGGCCGAATCACCCCTCCCGCCCCCACGCCGGCAGGCTCGGGTTGCGGCGCAGCGCGTCCAGTACGGCGCGCACCGCCGCACGAGGCGGTGAGCCGCGGCGGATCGCCGCCGTGATCGTGCGCGTCTGGGGATTCGCGAGTTCCCTGGTGGCGACGCGATAGCGGCGGTCGACCGCCAATCCGGGCAACAGCGCGATCGACAGCCCGGCCTCGACGTGCTGCAAGGTCATCATGTAATTGCCGAACCGGCAGACCACGCGCGGCTCGAACCTCGCCTGCCGGCACAGGCGCAGGGCGAGATTCGCCATGTACGACTGCGGGATGTCGAACGCCCATCGCTCGTCCGCGTAGGCCGCGAGGTCCACCGCCCCGCGTCCGGCCGCCGGATGCTCGGGCGGGACCACCAGCAGGACCGGGTCGGTGGCCAGCGGTACGAGGTCGAGATCCGGCCCCAGGGGCAGCTCGTCGAAGTCGGTGGTCGTGATGATGATGTCCACGTCACCGCTGCGCAGCGCGGGCATGCTCGCGTGCGGCTCCAACTCCAGCAGTTCGACCTCCAGATGCGGATGCTCGCGCGCCAGCCGGGTCACCGCCGGCACCGCCATGGTGTGGATCGCGCTCTGGAACGCCCCCAGCCGCACGAGCCCGGCGGGCTCCTCGCCGAACCCGCGCAACTCGGCCTCGACGCTGTCCATGTGATCGAGGATCGCCTGCGCCCGCCGCGCCAGGATCAGCCCGGCCGAGGTCAGCCGCACCCGTCGTCCGGTGCGTTCCAGCAGTTGGGTGCGCGTCTCCGCCTCCAGCACGGCGAGCTGCTGGGACACGCTGGACGGGCTCAGGTTGGTGGCCTGGGCGACCGCCCGGATGGTGCCCAGCGTGTCCAGTCGGCTCAGCAGGCGCAGTCTCCAAGGGTTCATCACGCCCCCATTGTCGACACCCTTGTGCGGTTTTTCCGAACAGGACGGCCGGAATTGTGAGATGGACGTGTCGCTCGAACGCGATCTACCGTCGTGGACATGGCTGCTTCGACCCCCGCCCCGTCGTCCACCGAAACCTTCTGGGCCGACGCCCGGCGGCATCTCGTGCGCTACGGCGGCGAGTTCACCCGCGAGATCATCGACCACGCGGCCGGGAGCTTCGTTTTCACCGCGGACGGCCGGAAGATCCTGGACTTCACCTCCGGCCAGATGAGCGCGATCCTGGGTCATTCGCACCCGGAGATCGTGGCGACCGTCCGACGCCAGGTGGCGACCCTCGACCACCTCTACAGCGGCATGCTCAGCCGCCCGGTGGTCGACCTCGCCCGACGGCTGGCCGCCACGTTGCCCGCGCCGCTGGAGAAGGCGCTGCTGCTGACGACCGGCGCCGAGTCGAACGAAGCCGCGATCCGGATGGCCAAGCTCGTCACCGGCAGGTACGAGATCGTCTCGTTCGCCCGCTCCTGGCACGGCATGACCCAGGCCGCCGCGTCGGCCACCTACAGCGCGGGCCGCAAGGGCTACGGTCCGGGCGCGCCCGGCAACTTCGCCATCCCCGTCCCGAACGCCTACCGTCCCGACTACACCACGGCCGACGGCGTACTGGACTGGCGCCGTCAGTTGCACACGGCCTTCGACCTGATCGACGCCCAGTCGACCGGCAGCCTGGCCGCGTGCCTGGTCGAACCCATCCTCAGCTCCGGCGGAATCATCGAGCCGCCGCCCGGGTATTTCGCGGCCCTACGGGACAAATGCCGAGAACGCGGCATGTTGTTGATCCTCGACGAGGCCCAGACCGGCCTGTGCCGCACCGGGTCCTGGTACGCGTTCGAGCGCGACGGCGTCGTCCCCGACATCCTCACGCTCTCCAAGACGCTCGGCGCGGGGCTGCCGCTCGCGGCCGTGGTGACCAGCGCCGAGATCGAGCAGGAGGCGTACGAGCGCGGGTTCCTGTTCTTCACCACGCACGTCGCCGACCCGCTGCCGGCCGCGGTCGGCAACACCGTGTTGGACGTCCTGATCGCCGACCGGCTCGACGAGCGCGCGCGAACGCTCGGCGCGTTCCTGCGCCAGGGCCTGACGGACATCGCCGCGCGGCACGCGGTCGTCGGCGACATCCGAGGCCGGGGCCTGCTGGCCGGGCTCGAACTCGTCGTCGACCGCGAGACAAAACAAAGCTCGGACGCGTTGGGCGCGCGGGTGACCCGACGCTGTTTGGAACTGGGCCTGCACATGAACATCGTGCAACTCCCGGGCATGGGCGGCGTCTTCCGGATCGCGCCGCCGCTGACGGCGACCGAGGACGAGCTCGCGCTCGGCCTGACGATCCTGGACGAGGCGATCGGCGACGCCTGCGCCACGCGCTGAGCACGCCCGCTCGTCGCGCCCGGCGGCGCACCGCCGAGCGCCGTTCGACGCCGGTCGAACCAGGCGCGTGCGAGCGCGAGTTCGTCAGCGGGCCGGGCCGGCGAACGCATCGAGGACGAGGCGGGCGAAACGTTCGCCGATGCGCAGGTGGGTGGCGGAGTCCGGATGCAGGTCGTCGGGCAGCGGCAGTTCGGCGTGGTCCGCCTCGCCGTGCCCGTTTCGTCGATCTCTTCGATCGGGGCGTCGGCCGGTGGTGGGGTCGGTGGGGACGGGGGCGGTCGCTCAGGAGGCGGTGGGCCAGGCGCGCAGCAGCGCGTCGAGCGCGTCGAGGATCTCGGTCCAGCTCTCCTGCGAGTCGGGGGCACTGTGATCGAAGCCGCCCGCGCTCTCCAGCCCGACGTAGCCGCTGCATCCATTAGCGGCGGCTGTCGGTCGAGCGGGCACTCCGTGCGGCGCTTTCGCGCCGCGCCGCGTTCGCGCGCCGCGCCGCGTTCCGTGGCCCGGCCGACGCCGGCGCCATTCGGCGTAGTCCGACGCGCGGGCGGGTCGGCTGTGCTGGTCGACTGATCCGAAACCCCTGACAACCCCGCAAGCGGAGGCCGACATGGCGATCTTGGTGGTACTCGAAATGCCCGGCATGACCCAGGCGATGTACGAGGCGAGCGCGGACAAGGTGACCGGTGGCCGCGGCCCGGTGAAGGACCCCTCGGATTGGCCCGTCCCGGGCCTCATCTCGCACACCTCCGCCCCAACCCCCGAAGGCTGGTTCGTCGCCGACGTCTGGGAGTCCCAGGAGGCGTTCCAGCGGTTCAGCGAGATCATCATCCCGATCCTGCGGGACCTCGGCGTCCCCGACTTCGAGCCGCGCGTCTACCCGGTGTTCACCGTGGTGACCGCGTAGATCCGTGGTGACCCCGTGATCGTCCGACGGCATCGGCCCGGGTCTCCCGGGCGGTCGGCGGACCCCTTCGAGTGAATCCGGTGCGCCTCCGGCCGTGGCCGGGGGCGCACCGGTGTGTTACCGGTGTGGTTCGGGTTCGGGTCGGTTCGCTCAGAGGGTGCTGTTCTGGACCGTGGTGTACATCGCCTGGGTGAGGTCGCCGAAGCCGTTGGACATCAGGTAGGGGCCGTATGCCCAGTTGGGCGTACCGCCGTGGACGATGGCCCAGGCGGCTTCCCACCAGGGCGAGCTGCCCGTGGCGTTGGTGAAGCGGGAGGTGACCGCGATCTGGGTGCCGGCGCCGGTGGTGGGGTCGAAGTTCATCAGCCAGGGGCCGCCGCTGGAGCCGGGGGACATCGCCGAGGCCATGTCGTGGGCCAGGTTGACGGTGGAGTCGTCGATGGTCGTGCCGCGGGCGTACATCAGGGACCGGCCGTCGAAACCGCGTCGCAGTGAGGGGGCGACGCCGAAGTCGGCGGAGGTGGTGCCGTCGCTGTTCCTGGACCAGTACCAGTTGCGGGTGTTGTCGGTCGGGTAGCCGAACTGGTGGAGCGAGAGCGGGTTGGCGGCCACGCCGAACGCGATGTTCTGGCCGCCGGTGATCTGTTGGATCGGCGTGGGGTCGCCCGGGCGTTCGACGGTCGCCATCGCGACGTCGCCGCCGGACCGGAAGGTGCTGTCGGCGTCCCACGTGGGGGTGATCCAGGCGCGGGTGACGCCCCAGACGCCGTAGGGCGCGACGTCGGCGCCGGGGAGGGGCGCGTTGTTTTCGTCGGTGCCGGTGAAGCGGGGCACGTTCGCGCCGTTGAAGGCGGGGATGAACACCGCGTTGGTGACCACGTCGTCGCCCAGTGCCCCGCGGAGGTTGGCCGTCACCTTGAAGCAGTGGCCCGCGGTGACGATGGTGCTGCGGTTGGCACTGGTGATCACGTTCGCGGAACACGACGAGGGCACGAGCGCGCCGTCGAAGGAATTGCGGTACACCATCAGGAGCTTGCCGGTGGTCCGGGAGATCTTCCCCTGGCCGGTCCACGGTTTGCTCAGGTCGTCCCAGCCGCCCGGCGGCGGGAACGCGTCGGCGCCGTCCGAGTTGAGGCCGTACTCGGCGATCCGCGCCAGATTCCAGAAGCCGACCTCGGCCTGGAGCATCGCCGCGTGGTTGACGGCGTCGGCGGCGACCAGGCGCGGCAGTTCGACCGGGGCCGTGGCGTCGGCGTGCGCCGCCGGCGTCGCGGTCAGCGCCGCGGCGGTGAGGCCGAGCACGCCCACCACCGTGGCGATCTTGCGTCGTAACGTGCGTCGTACGTGCATGGAGTGGTCCATGTCCTTTCGAAAGGGCAAGGGCACAAGGGCCGTTGCCTCCTGGGAGGCGGGGTCGGATCGGAAGCCCGTCGCGATCGACCCTGTTCATGACCGGTCGGTCGGTCATAAGGTGTGCACCCGGGGCGCAACTGTCAAGACCACCAAGTGGTTTGGCCGTTTCAACAGAGGTGATCGATGGCACGACCGGCGGGACCGGGCCGTGAGGCGTTGTTGCGGGCGGGACTCGAAGTCGCGGACGCACGCGGGTTGTCCAGGATGTCGGTGAACGCCGTGGTGGAGACGGCGGGCATGGCGAAGGGCAGCTTCTACCAACATTTCAAGGATCGCCGCGGCTACCTCGTGGCGCTGCACCGCAGGTACCACGGCGGCCTGGAGGAGCGTGTCCTGGCCGAGGTGGACGGCCTCGCGCCGGGCCGGGAACGCCTGGTGGCCGGCGTGCACGGCTACCTGGACGCCGGCCTGGCGACCACCGGCACCCGCGCACTGCTGGTCCAGGCCCGCACGGACCCCGACCTCTTCGAGGAGACCCGCGAACGCAACGCCCGCACCAGAGCCCTGGTCCTGCCCGAACTCGTGGCCCTGGGCTGGGATCCACCGGAGCCGATGGCGCACCTGCTGGTCGCGATGGTCTTCGACATCACCCTCGAGGAACTCGTCGCCGGCCGCCGCGACGACCTGCGGGAGGCGCTGCTGCGGCTGCTCCTGCGCTGATCCGCGTGGTCGAGCCGCGCGGGGGGCGTGGCCCGCCCGAGGCGAGTCGCCGTACCGGCGGGCACATCGGCACGAACGCGGCGGGCGTCGGCGGGGTCACAGGCGGGCGAGCGAGGCGGCCGCGGCCAACGCGGCTCGTGCGGCCGGGGCGTTGCCGGCGATGTCGGCGCGCACCGACGCGAGTGTGCGGCGTCCGCCGAACAGCAGACAGAACTCGACCGCGTCGGCCGTGACGGTCGCCAGCGGCGCGTGCCCCGCGTCCGGGAGTACCCACCGGCCCCCACCCGACCCGGTCAGGACCAGGGACACCGGTGCGTCGGCCACCATCGGGCCCAACGCGCGCAGCCCGTAGGCGATCAACTGGTCCAACCGCGTCGGCCGTACCGCCCGCAGCCCGAACAGCCGGGCCAGGTCGCCGGTGTGGATCCAGGTCTCGAAGGCCCGGTCCGCGTAGGCGTCCGCGAGCCGCGCCGCCTCCGAGGCCGCCGGCGCCGGCCGCGCGGCCCGCAGGAGCCCGACCGCCTGCTCGTTCCAGATCGCGCGGGCCTGGGCGAGCGTGTGCTCGCGCAGCCGGGCGAGCACCTCGGCCGTACGCCGACCGTCCGGATCCCCGGGACCGGCTCCCGCCGCGATTGCCGACGGCACCGCCTCGGGCACCCCCAGCGCCGCGCACAACACGCCGTCGGTGGCGATCAGATGGGCCAGCACACCCGGCAGGTCCCACCGCTCGCCCACCGCACCCGCGTCGCCGATCGCCCGGTGCGTCGCCGGATCCCGATCGGGCATCACCTCGTTCAGGAGCGCGTCCAGCATGGCCACCGCGTTCGCGAAACAGGCGGCGTAGTCACCCACCGGCACCCTCGAGGTCCGCGCGGCGGAGGCCGCGAGCAGGGTGCGTGCGCGCAACCCCGGGGGCGGCACCGGGCGTCCGCCGTTCAGTGCCCGCCCGGGCACCCCGGCCCGCAGCCGTTCGGCCTCGGACCGGCAGTCCGCACACCCGCGCAGATGCGCCCGCACCCGGGCGTCCTCGGCCGGCTCGCACACCCCGAGCACCCACGCGGCGAGCACCGAGGGAACCCGGTCGTGGCCCTCGCTCATCGTCCCTCCCCGCTCGTCCCGCCCCCCGCGCCGCGCGCGGCCGGATCCTCCATCAACGTCGCCAACTGTCGTAAACCGACCCGCATTCGGGATTTCACCGTGCCCTCCGGGACCCCCAGCCGCAGGGCCACCTCGCGGTAGGTGATCTCGGCGTAGTACGCCAACTCGATCGCCTCACGCTGCACCGCCGGCAACCTCGCCAGGGCCGACCGCACCCGATCCGCCTCGTCCGCGGCCAGCACGCTGTCCTCGGCGCTGGCCACCCATGCCCCGTCCCCCGTACGACACGCGTGTTCGACGCGCCGTTCGCGGGACTGCTCCGCACGCACCCAGTCCACGGCGCGGCGATGCGCCAGCAGGCACAACCAGCCGCGCAGCGAGCCGCGTTCGGGCCGGAAGGCGTACGGACGCTCCCACAGGTGCACGAACACCTCCTGCACGATGTCCTCGGCGGCCGTCCGGTTCCCGCTCACCCGCATCGCGACCGAGTGCACCAACCCCACGAAGCAGTCGTACACCTCGGCCAGCGCGGACTCGTCCCCCTGGACGAGCCGGTCGTGCAGGTGTTCCTCCGGTCGTGGCAAATCGCTCCGTGCCTCCACGCGTCCACCCCCCGGTGGTGACCAACGCTCACAACCTATTCGGAGCCGAACGCCGGACGGATGACGGTCGACGGGAGGAACTTTCGAGGCCCTCGGTACGCGTCGTCGGCGTCATCCGCGCGGGCACCGCGACCGAATCAGGTTCCGACGCGCGGTGGTCGACCGACGGCCGGGCCGGATGCGGGGATCGTACGCCGCGGCACCCGGGCGCATCGCCAGGGTGCCGCGGTTGTGCCCGGGCCCTGTTCGGGCCGGCCGGCTCGGCTCGACCGTCACGGCGAGGGTGTCGGGTCCTCGTCCGGCACGCCGCCGCCGCCGAGTTCGCCGGACAGGTAGGCCGCGTCCGCTCCCATGTCGACGTACAACCGCGCCCACGCGAGGTCGGTCGCGGTCGCGGGCTTGCCGTCGCAGTAAGGCTTGCGCCCGTTCGCCGTGTAGTGCTCCAACACGTTCAGGACCTTCGCGGTGTCGCCCTCCTCCGGTGAGGTGTACTCCGATCCGGGGCGCGACCGCTGGTGCTCCTGGCACGTCGCCGTCGTCGGCGCGGCCTCGAACGGGGCCCGCTCCGAATTCTTGTCGTTGCCCGACCCCGTGCACGCGACGGCGCAGGCCGACAGCGCGGCCACCGCGAGCGCCGTGCCCGTCGTCGCCCTCATCCTCGTCATCGGGTTCCGCAACCTCGTCGTCATCGCGACCGACTCCCTTCCTGTGTCGTGCGTCGAATACGGCCGGTGGGCCTCAGTCCACCGCGCGAACGGTGAACACCACGCCGACCGCGATCACGGACACGGCGGTGGCGAGCGGGAGATACGGCGACCACCACGAACCCCGCAGGTGCCGGGACGTGGGTCGCAGGCGGACCAGGACCAGGCCGGCGGCGGTCAGCACGGCGGCCATGCCCACCCCGTACGCCAGCACGAGCAGGACGCCGAACACGGTGCGCCCGAGCGCGACGGCGCCCAACAGGACGACCAGCGCGGACGGGCTGGGCACCAGGCCGCCGACGACACCCATGCCGATCAGGACACCGCGTCCGGGGCGCGTGCTCCGAACGGCCGAATCGGCTGGTGCGTCGGCGACGGCGACGGCCGTGTGGTCCCGCGAATGCGAATGCGAATGCGCGTGGGCGTGCCCGTGGGCGTGCGTGTGGGAGTGGGAATGCGCGTGGGTGTGTCCGGGTCCGCCGTGCGCGTGTACGACCGCTCGATCGTCCCCGGCCCGACCCGCCCGCAGCCCGAGTGCCGCCGCGCGCAGCAGCCACACCCCGATGCCCGCCACGAGCAGCCCGCTCGCCGCCCCGAGCCACATCAGCACTCGCTCGCCGGTCAGCGACGTCGACACGCTCAACAGCGTCCCGACCACCAGCACCCCGGCCGTGTGTGTCAGGGTCACCGCGGCCCCCACCGTCACCGCGTCGCGCACTCCCTGACGACGCCCGTCCGCCCCGCGTGTGGCCAGGTACATCGCCATGATCGTCTTGCCGTGCCCGGGCAGGGCCGCGTGCGAGCCGCCCAGCACGAGCGCCAGCACTACCGCGGCGACGCCCGCCCCCACGGTCAGGTGGTCCGCGCCCAGCACCGCGTCGAAGCGACGCTGCACACCCGCGTACGCACGTTCGATCGTGTTCGGCGTCGATCGCCGCGCGTCCGGCGCGGGTGCGTCCGTGCCGGGACGCACCCGCAGATCCGCGCCGCGCACATCCGGCGGTGAGGACAGCAGGTCCACCGGGTAGGAGAGCAGTCCGCCACTCGCGCTGGTCCTGGGCACCGGGGAGACGCCCAGCGCGACGCCCTCGCCCGAGGCGGTGATCTCGCGCCACCCGGCCCGGCCCGGGTGGTTGTCGTTCTGCACGGAGACCCGCGCCGGGCGGGACAGGTCGGCTGCCGCACTCAACCGGCACTCCGTGCGCGTGGTCGACAGGCCCGCGGCGCCCGGCACCAGCTCGGCGCCCGCCCGCAGCACCGTCCAGGCCGCGCCCGGACGCCCGTCGATCCGCAGCCGCAGCCCCTTGGCCAGACGCGGACATTCGGCGTCCGCGTGGGCCTGCAACTCGGCGGCCGAGACGTGTCCGTCGTGGTCGAGGTCGCGCCGCCCCTCCTCCTGGAGCGTGGGAATCTCCGCCTCGTCCACGAGCGCGAGGTCCTCCACCCGATCGGGACGCAGCGTCAACAGGTGGGCCTGGTTGACGCTGATATTCCCCAACGGGTGAGCCGACGCCTGGGGCGCGGCCCCGACGAGGACACCCATGGCGGCCAACAGGGCCGTACACCCGGCCACCGCCCAACGTGCCCTCATCGCCCGCCTCCCGAGGTTTCGGAGGCCGCCGAGGCCTCCGTGCTTCCGGTGCCGGCCGTACCGCCGGCGTTCCCCGCGTCCCCCGCCCTCCCCGGGTCCCCCGACGCGGCGGCACGGATCGCCGCCGCATGGGCCAGTACCTCCGGATCACGCCACCCTCCCGCCGTGGCCTCCACCGCGTAGGGCAGCGCCGCGTCGGCGCGCCCCGCCCGATACAGCGCCCAGGCCAGCGCGTCCGCCGTGTGCACCGAACGTCGGCGGGCCCGCTCCGCCTCGGCGCGCCGCACCGCCTCGGCCGGATCGCCGTGGTCGGCCTCGAACACCGCCCGGGCCACGTCGTCCGTCGCGCCCTGCGCCTCCTGCACCGCGAACTGGGCCGCCACGAGCCGGAACTGCTCGCGGGCGAGGTCGGCCCTGCCGGCTCGCTCGGCCGACTCGCCGTAGCGGGTCAGGTATTGGGCGATCGGCGTGGACGCGGTGACCTGCTCGTACTCGGTGAGCGCCTCGTCCACGCGGCCCAGGTCGGCCAACGCCGCGGCCCGCCCCGCGCGCAGCGCCGGATCGCCCGGCGCCGTCCGCAGCCCCGCCTCGTAGGAGCCGAGCGCCCCGGCGGGATCCCCGTAACGGCGCGCCAGTTCGCCCTGCCACAACCGGCAGTACGCGATCTCGTCCCGAGTGAACGCGCCGTCGAGTGCCCGATCGAGCGCGGCGCGCGCGCCGTCCACGTCGCCACGCAGCTCCAGGTCGTAGGAGGCGCGCGTGAACGAGGCCACCGACGGGCGCAGGTCGAGCATGCGCTGGATCGCCTCGGTGGCACCCTTGGTGTCGCCGAGCTGGGTGGCGGCGTCGGCCAGTGCCCCGTACGCGGGCGCGTGGAAGGGATCGGCCTCGATCGCCCGGACCGCCGACTCCCTCCCGGCGGCGAAGTCGTGGCGGGCGTTCGCCAACGCCGCGGACGCCACCAGCGCGCTCACCCGCGTCGGCGTCCCGGGCCCGGACAACGCCAGCGCCCGATCCAACGCCTGGCCCGCCCGGACGTACAACGACGCGTCGCCCGTGACCCGGGCCCGCTCCACGTACGCCCCACCCAGCGCGGCCAACGCCTGTGCGTCGTCCGGTACTTCACGCAACCGCGCCTGCGCGGCGGCGATCGGGTCGGCCGGTGTCGCCGCCCGCGCCCCGACCGGGGAAGCCTGGCTTCCCCGGTCGGTGTCCAGTGAGCGCACGGCGACGGGAGCCGCGATCAGCAGGATCCCCGCCACCGCGCCCGCACCCCACACTCGCAGATTCGGCACGATTCACCCGCTCGGCGCGTCGACGGCACGGTTCACCGGCCAGTACTCCGGCAGCGCGACATAGGGGAACGTCGCCGCGAACGGCCGGTTCCCGGCGTCCACCATGTCCCCGCGCGCGAGCGCCGGCACCGGTCGTCCGGTGGCCACGGCCCCCTCCAGCGCCTGGAGTTCGATGTCCACGACGTCGTCGGTCAGCCGACGCCCGTTGGGGAACCCGGCCAAGTCGCCGCCGAGCACCCCGAGTCGGTTCGGCTTGGCGGTGGGCGGGATCGACATGTTCAGCCGCATCTCCTCCGCCGGCACGAACGCCTTCGGGTCCACGTCCTTGTTCAGCAGTTGCGAGTTCAGATCGATCTGGATGGGACCGTTGGTCGCCTTCGCGATGCCGGTCAGGAAGATCTCCACCAGGTCCGCGCGCGGGCCCTGCGGGGCCTTGATCCCGTAGATCTTCTCGATCAGCCTGGGCACCTCGGGCTGGGTCACCCGGTCGACGAGCTCGGGTACGGTCCGATCCTGGTCCGGGGTCAGCGCGTTGAACCGGTTCTTCAGTCCGGCCGGCACCACGACCTCGTTCACCAGCGGGTTGCCCAACCGCGACACCTGTACGTACCGGCCCCAGTCGCGGTCCTTGCCGTCGGCCACGACCACGTTCATGCCGCGCCGCGACGTGGTGCTCCACACCCCCACGACCGGGTTGCGCTCGGGGTCGTTGCGCAACGCCAGTGCCGCCTTGGGGACTTGGAGCACCAGTGTGTTCACGTTGTACCCGGCCACCGTGTCCTGCCCGACCTCCTTGAGGTTGCCGCCGTACAGCAGGTCGAAGACCCGCAGGTCCAGGAAGAACGGGTCCTCGGTCTGGCCCGCGAACACCCGCCCGCCGCCCGGCAGATCGTGCAGCGCGGCGTCGCGCAGGCCCTTGTAGTCGGGCATCGACGCGGCACCCACCCGCGAGGGCGCCACGCGTCCCTGGTCCAGCAGCGTGCGCGAGTTCGTGCCGCGGATCTCCTGGAGCGTGTACCGCTGCCGGAACAGCAGGTTCTCGTCGTCCAGCGAGGTCACCGGCCCGTTGTTGTACAGGAAGGTGTCGTTGCCGCGCCGGTCCTCGTCGCGGAACGTCCAGCGGTAGGTGACGTCCGGCTTGCCGTCGCCGTCCGAGTCGATGTTGATCTCGTAGCGCGCGTCGGTGGCGAACGGATGGAAGTTCGGGCCGCCGTTTGGCTCCTGGAACGGGACGACGTTGGCCACCAGCGTGACGGTGTCCGGACGGTCGGGGCTGACGAACGCGTACACGTCGGTGTTGTCCAGTTGCGGACTGGCCGCGATCAGCGGTGCCTCGCGATGGCTGGACGCGGTGGCCGGGCCGGCGTCGGTGAGCGCGACGCTGCCCGCCGCGAGCAGCGCGCCGACCGCGACCAGCGCCGCGGCGGACCGATGGCGGTGCATGTGGTGGTTCATGGCGGGGTTCCCCCTCGGCATCGCACGGCATGGCCTGCCGTGACACCTCTGATTCGGTGTCGGCCGACCCGCGGTTTGCCCACGATTGCCGCAGAGGTGTAACAGCCTTGCCACCGGACGGAGTTCGCGCTCCGAAGGGCGCTCGGGGCGCACACCCGGGCGGGCCCGCGCACGTACACCGTGTATGGGCCCGCCCGGTGGTGGTCAGAGGATTTCGTCATGACCCGAGCTCGATCCGGGACCACGCGTGCGGCGACCGCGTGCGGCGGCGATCCGTCCGGCGGGGTGCGGGCGGGGCCTGCTCGCGGCGGGGGCGGGGTGGATCGCGTAGCGTCCCGGCCATGGCGGTGGAACGAGGGGCGTTCGTCGATTGGTGGTACCAGGAGGAGGCGACGCACGCCGGCGTGGCGGCGGCCTTTCGCGCCGTTCGGCCCGGTGACGCCGAGGCGTTGAAGGACCGACTGCGCTCCGAGTGCGCACAGTTGTTGGGGAAGACGCATCGAGCGCCGCCCGCGCTCGTGGACGTGGTGCTCGCATCGGGTGATGTGGAACTGCAGCTTGCCCTGGCGGAGGCGGAGTTCGTCGGGACGGCGGTGCTGTGCGCGCTCGCCCGGCTGGGCCGGCCCGAGTTGGGCCGTGCGTTGTGCACGTTCCGGCGCAACGACTGGGACCGGGCGGAGGTGATGGCGGCGGTCATGGCCGCGGCCGACCCGGCCGATCCGGGTTGGCGCGCACCGGACGGCCTCGTCCCGTGGCTCGTCGCGGGGGACCACGTCTTCCGGCACGAACTTTTGTACACGCCGTTCGGCGAGGTCCTCGCGGCCACGCTGGTGCGGATCGGCTCGCGGATGCCGCCCGACCTGCTGCTCGACCGCGTGCGCGGGCTGCGCGACCTGGTCGGTCCGGCCGAGTTCGCGGACTTCGCGCGCCGTGCGCGGGAAGAAGAGGGCGAACTTGGGCATCCCGGACTGCTCGCCCGGATCGACGAGGAGCCGGCCGGCCCACCGGACCCCACGGGCCTGTGGCTCCTGGCGACCCGGCGGGCCCGTACCGAGCGCGGCTCGACGGTGATCGACTGGGACCTGGTCCGGGCGGAACACGCGCGCAACCCGCACCCGGCGATCGTCCTCACCCGACTGGTGAGGGAACCCGACTGCCCCGAAGACCTCGTGCGCGAGGCGTACCGGCACGATCGTGCGGGCACCGCCCGGCTCGCCCACCGGCTGCCGGACGACCTGTCGGTGGATCCCGAACTCGAGCACGACCCCAAGTGGTGGCCGGAGTTCATCCGCCGCCGGCACCGACACGGCCTGCTGTCCGCCGAGCGCGTCCTCGCCGAGATCGCGCCCGCGGTCGACGCCCTGGGGTGCCTGGACGCCGACGAGCCCGGGACCCGGAAGGCGCTCGCCGAACTGGTCGCGCCACTGGGAGCGGACCGCGCGGCATGGGCGGCGGTGTACACCCGACTGGGCGCGTACGCGGGGTCGTCGGCCGCGCTCGTGACCGATGTCCTGGCGGCACGCACCGGGAGCGGGTCGGGACCGGACGGCATCGCGGGGGGCGATGTCCTACCGCACGGCGCCGCCCCGGACCACGTCGCACGGGAGGCAACCGATGCCGCGTCGCCCGGGTCGACCGGGTCGGCCGACCCGGCGCGGGCGGGATTCCTGACCCTCTTTCGGGCCGTGCCGCAGGACGTGCGCGACGCCCTCGTGCCGGACCTCGACCTGCCCGCGCTGCGCGACGTACTCGCGTCGGCGTCGACGAACGCCGCCACCCGTGCCCGGATCGCCGCCGTGCACGGGAGGCGGGTGTACCTCGCGCGAGCCATGTGTACCGAGCAGGTTCCGGAATCCGTCGAGGAATTGCTGGACCTGGACGACCCCGACGTCAATGCCATGCTGTTTCGGGACGCACCGCTGACGGACGCCCAGCGCGTGCGCGTCCTGGCCGGCGTGGACCGTCACGGCGAGCGCGGCGCGGTGCCGACGACCGACGACCTGTTGTACACCCTGAGCCGGCTGAGCCTGCTCGAGTTCAGAAGGCGCCTGATGACCGGCCTGTTCTCCGGGGACCCTCGAGTCGTCCGGCTGATCCTGGGCCGCACCCGGGTGCACACCGCGGTCGCGGCGAGCCGGATGCTGGTCGCGGTCTGGGAACGCGGCGGGGCGGGCGCGGTGCGTGCGCTGCTGGACGACGTCACCCCGCCGCCGCGGCAGGGGAGAAGCGCCGCCCTTCCCTTCGACGCCGAGGTGGCCCGGTACGCGCGCGAGGCGCTCGCCGAACCCGACGGTCTCGATCGCATGCGTCGGCACGCCGCGACCGCCGGGGATCCGGCGCACGTGATCGCGGAGATTCGCCGGGGCAGCGACGCCATCAGGTACCTGACCGACGAGGGCATACCGATCCCGTGGACGGAACTGGTCGCGGCGCACGCGGTCCGGCCGCTGACCTTCGGCCCCGTCGACGCTCTCGTCAAGCGGCCGGACTGCCCCCGCGAAATCCTGCTCGCCGGCCTGCGATTCCGGCCCAACGCCTACAACGGACGGGCGTCGTGGGTCCGGGACTCCGTCGAGCGCGGCACTCTCACCGTACGGGACATCAGCGCCCACTGCGCACCGGCCGGGATGGCGCTGATGCTCACGATGGGCGTACCGATCACCAAGGATCCGCGAGAGCACGAACGGTGGATCGTCCGCGACCTGCGCGCGGCGGGCGCGATCGACCGACTGGGCGACTCGGTGGAGGCGTGGACGATCGCCATCCGCATGCTGCCGGAGTTCCCCGGCACGCTCCTCGAACTCCTCGACACGGTCGCGGCGATCGTCGCGGTCGGGCAATGACGAGACGCGCCGGAGGTGCGGCGGCGGGGCGTGCCGGGGCGGCGCCGGTCGTGGTCACGCCCTCGCGGGCGTAGGACGCCGGCGGGGGTCGCGGCCGGTGCGCGCGAGCAGGTCCTCGAACGGTGAGGCGTTCTCGGCGGCCGGTACGGGCTCGCCGAAGACCTTCATCTCGCGCGCGGTCACGGCCATCGTGTCGACGAGTTCGTGCAACGGGGGGATCACCCGCGGGGGCGGTGTGTACTCCCGGCCGGTGGCGTGGGCGAGATCCCACGCGTGCACGGTCAGGTCGAGGAGCGCCATGGACCCCACGACGCGCGCGGGTAGACCCATGCCGCCCGACATGCCCTCCTCGGCACCGGGCGCCGCCCACGCCGCGACGAGCCGTGTCGTCTCGGCCTCGAAGCCCGCCCGCCAATCGCCGACCAGGAAGTCGGGAGTCGTGGAGAAGTCCGCCGATTCCTTGGCGGCCAGGGCCTGGAAGTTCACGACCACCTGGTAGAGGTGATCGAGCAGGTCGCGCACCTCGTAGTCGGCGCAGGGCGTGGGCAGGCGCAACTCCTCGTCGGTGATCGCGCCGACCACCGCGACCGCCTCGCGAGCGGCGTACCGGAGAAGCTCACTGATCGTTTCGGTCATGCGTGAATACTGGACGCGCGACTGCCGGCACGGATTGAACAAACGCGACACGCATCGCCACCCCGGTCGGCCGAGGGCGTCGGCCGGTTCGTCCTCCCGGCGAGCGTCCCGCGCCGACGGGGCGGCCCGGACGCCCGATCGTCACCGGGAGTTCACTCGTGTACGTATCCCGTGACAGTACTTCGGTCGTAACGTACCCACTGGTAACGCCAGTCGCACGCGGCGGTTCCGGCCGTCGCCGGGAGGAGTACGACATGGATCGGCGTACATTTCTGCGGGGCACCGCCGTCGGAACGGGTGGGCTGGTGCTCGGCGGCTCGCTGTGGGCATCCGCCGCGCACGCGGGGCCCGCGCAGCCGGGAACCGGACCCTACGGCGCGCTCGCGCTCCCGGACGCCAACGGAGTACGGCTGCCGGCCGGGTTCACCTCGCGCGTGGTGGCCAGGAGCGGACGGTTCGTCACGGGAACCACCCACCTGTGGCACGGAGCCCCGGACGGCGGCGCCTGCTTCCGGGACGGAGCCGGGTGGATCTACGTCTCCAACTCCGAACTCCCGCTGGTGGGCGGGGTCTCGGCGCTGCGCTTCGCCGCGGACGGGAGCATCGTCGGCGCCTATTCCATCCTCGGCGGCTCGAACGTGAACTGCGCCGGCGGGGCGACACCCTGGGGAACCTGGCTCTCGTGTGAGGAGATCGCGTTCGGGCGGGTGTGGGAGACCGATCCGTACGGCCGCACGGGAGCGGTCAAGCGCGACGCCATGGGGCGCTTCAAGCACGAGGCCGCCGCCGCCGACCCGGACCGTCGCGTGATCTACCTGACCGAGGACGAATCCGACGGCTGCTTCTACCGATTCACCCCCGACACGTGGGGCGACCTCTCGCGCGGACGCCTGGAGGTGCTGTGCGCTCCGGCCGCACCGGTGACCGGTCCGGTGACCTGGCGGACCGTACCCCGACCCGGCGACTGGCTTGCCGGGACGCGCAACCAGGTCGCCGAGGCACGCCGCTTCAAGGGCGGCGAGGGCGCGCACTACCGGGACGGGCGGGTGTGGTTCACCACCAAGGGCGACAACCGGGTGTGGGTGTACGACGCGGCGACGAGCGTGCTGGACATCGCGTACGACGACGACCTGGTGCCCGCCGGGTCCGCGCCGCTGACCGGGGTGGACAACATCACCGGGCGGCCCAACGGCGACCTGTTCGTCGCCGAGGACGGCGGCGACCTGCAGATCTGCCTGATCACGCCGGACGACACGGTCGCGCCGTTCCTCCAGGTGACCGGCCACGACGGCTCCGAGATCACCGGCCCGGCGTTCTCCCCCGACGGGCGGCGGCTGTACTTCTCCTCTCAGCGCGGCACCTCCGACTCCCCGGCGGCCGGAGTGACGTTCGAGGTGACGGGGCCCTTCCGCGACGCGGGTTGACGCTTGTGCGGTGCGGGGCTCCTCGGCCCCGGAGCGGGGATGGGTGGCGGGCCCGGAGAGGCCGCCGCCCATCCCCGCTGCCGTCGTCGGTGTGGTGGACCCGATGGCGGACGACGTTCACGGTTTGCGATGGTGAACCCATTCAGCGCGACCGTTCGGCGGCGCGGGTGGGAACAGGGTGGAGATCGGGCGCAGTGCAGGGGCGGTAGTAGTGCTTCGTTTCTACGTCCCTCGTAGTACGCGACGTCAAGCCCTGCGGGGGAGTCGGCGCGGTGATCCGGCCGCAATACTTTCTAGAGTCAGACCCATACACCAATCTTTCGCGGACCTCGGGTCGGTGGAGCATTCACCGCCCAGTCAGGAGACTCGCCGCATGCAGTATCCGCACCGTCGGCCCGGCACCCACGACGATCGTCCGGCGGGCCGCCGGCGTCCGTCGACTGCCCGGTCGTTCGGCGGACGCTGTCCGGCCTGACCCGGATCCGCCCCGTTCCACGCCCGACCCGATCGCTTCACCGACACGCGGCACCCGCTCCGGTGGTGTGCAGCGCGCGGACTCCCGCCCGCCGTGGTGAGTCCTCCCTTGCCTTGACCCCTCGTACCGCAGTTCCCGGCACGTCCGCAGGCATTGCCTCGGCGCACCGACACTTCCGCGTTCCGCCCGATCGGTGATGCCTGCCGCCCCGGGCCGGGCCCGCGGGCCGTTGTCGACCCCTCGACCGACCCGGAGATCCGTTTCCATGGCTACCTTCCTGTATCGACTCGGGCGCTTGACGTTCCGCCGGAGGCGACTCGCTCTGCTGATCTGGGTGGCGGTCCTCGTCGCCGTCGGCGTGGGTGCCGCATCCGCCTCCAAGCCCGCCGCCAAGCCGTTCTCGATCCCCGGGATCGAGGCACAGAAGGCCCTCGACCTGCTCGAGGAGCGCAGCCCGGACTCCGGAGGCGGCGGGGCCACCGCACGCATCGTCTTCCGGGCCCCCGACGGGCAGCGGATCGACGCCCCGCAGAACAAGGCCGGCGTCGAGAAGACGATGGGCGCACTGCGCGGCACCCAGGAGATCGCCGACGCCTCCGACCCGTTCTCGGCCTCGACGCTGAGCGCCGACGGGAGGACCGCGTACGCGACGGTGGACTACCTGGTCGGGGCCGACCTGCTCAAGGACTCGTCCCGCGACATCCTCAAGGGCGCCGTGAAGCAGGGCCAGAGCGCGGGGCTGACCGTCGAGGTGGGCGGCGACGCCCTGGTCGCCGAGTCGAGCGTCGGCAACGGCGAGATCATCGGTGTGGGGGTCGCGGCCGTCGTGCTCGCGATCACCTTCGGTGCGATGATCGCCGCCGGGCTGCCGCTGCTCACCGCGATCCTCGGGGTCGGCATCGGCATAGCCGGGATCACGGCGGTGGCCGGCATCTTCGACCTCTCCGAGAGCACGTCCACGCTGGCGATGATGATCGGTCTCGCGGTCGGCATCGACTACGCGCTGTTCATCGTCTCCCGATACCGCACCGAGCTGAGGCTGGGGCGTGAACCGGAGGAGGCAGCCGGACGGGCCGTGGGCACCGCGGGTTCGGCGGTGGTCTTCGCCGGGCTCACCGTCGTCATCGCGCTGTCCGGCCTGGCCGTGGTGAACATCCCGGTGCTCACCGAGATGGGACTGGCCGCCGCCTTCACCGTCGTGATCGCCGTGCTCGTCGCGCTCACCTTCGTACCGGCGCTGCTGGGCTTCGCCGGCAAGCGCATCTTCGGCCGCAAGGACCGCAAGCGCGCGGCCAACCACGAGGCCGGTCTCGGCCACGGTCACCAGAAGCCGAACATGGGCTCGCGCTGGGCCCGCTTCGTCCTGCGCCACCCGGTGGCGGTACTGCTGTTCTCCGTGGTCGGGCTCGGCGCCGTCGCGCTGCCCGCGGCGAGCATGAACCTCGGCCTGCCGGACGACAGCGCGCAGCCGACCAGCACCACGCAGCGCCAGGCGTACGACATGCTCGCCGAGAGCTTCGGCCCCGGGTTCAACGGTCCGCTGATGCTGGTCGTGGACACGGCCAAGAGCAAGGACAGTCCGGCAGCCGCCGAGGCGGTCCGCCGACAGGTCGAGACCCTCAAGGGCAAGGGCGTCGCGTCCGTCGGCGCCGTCGCCTTCAACGACGCCGGCAACCTGGCCACCATCCAGGTCACGCCGACGACCAAGCCGAGCGACCCGAAGACCGAGACGCTCGTCCACGACATCCGCTCCACCGTCAAGAAGGCCGACTCCGCGAGCGGGTCGAGGACGCTGGTCAGCGGTACCCCCGCGTTGAACATCGACTTCTCGCAGAAGCTCAACGACGCGCTGCTCCCGTACCTGATCCTGGTGGTCGGGCTCGCCTTCCTGCTGCTGATCGCGGTGTTCCGCTCGATCCTGGTGCCGCTCAAGGCGGCCCTCGGATTCCTGTTGTCGGTCGCCGCGGCGCTCGGCTCGGTGGTCATGGTCTTCCAGTACGGCTGGCTGAACGAACTGTTCGGTGTCGAACAGACCGGCCCGATCATGAGCATGATGCCGATCTTCCTGATCGGCGTGGTGTTCGGCCTGGCGATGGACTACGAGGTCTTCCTCGTCACCGGAATGCGTGAGGCGTTCGTGCACGGCGAGAGCCCGCGCGAGGCGATCGTCAGCGGCTTCAAGCACGGCGCACGCGTGGTCACCGCCGCGGCGATCATCATGATCGCGGTCTTCGCCGGCTTCATCGGGGCCACCGACTCGATGATCAAGATGATCGGTTTCGGCCTGGCCGCGGCGGTGTTCCTGGATGCCTTCGTGGTCCGCATGGCGGTCGTCCCGGCCGTGCTCGCCCTGCTGGGCAAGTCCGCGTGGTGGCTGCCCAAGTGGCTCGACCGCATCCTGCCCAACGTCGACGTGGAGGGCGAGAGCCTGCGCAAGCACATCGACGCCCGGGCCGCGGCCGACGCCGGGGAGCAAGTACCGGGGCCCGACCTGGTGAAGGTCCACTGACGGGGCCTCGAGGGGACCGACCGACCGGGACCCCGAGATGACCGACACCCGCCGTGCTGCCGATGGGCAGCACGGCGGGTGTCCGTGGTTGTGGCGGAGCGCGCGGTGGTGGTCGCGCGACGGCACGTCCCGACGAGGTGTTATCGCCTATAACGAACGGCAAGTCGTTTAAGCGGGCTGTGCCGGGTCGAACTCGGCTGCGGCGGCGCTCGCCGTTTCCCACCTTTTAAGCCACCGGACTCTGTACCCGCGGGGCAACGCGGGGTTCACTCGGAGTACGGCCCGGTCGGCACGTCCCGACGCCCGGTGCCCGCACCGAACGGACAGGAGAAGCCTCATGGTTCGACCCCTGATCCTCACCCGCAGGGCCACCGCGCCCGCCCCCGCCGACGGCGAGCACCGCCGTCCGCTGCCCGACCACCGCTTCGATCCCGATCTCGGCCTCAATGTCGTCGCCGACGGAACACCGCTGATCCACACGGCCGACCCCGCGGCGATGGCGAACTACACCGGCACCCAGGAAGCCGGTCGCTGGAAGAAGGACGACTGACGACGCGCGCGTGATCGGCGTGCGCCCGACCGAAGTCGCCCCGTGGCGGCGGCTCGGCGGCCACGCCGATCACGCGCGCACCCGCGAGGATGTGACGATGGACCCGCTGCTCGCCACCGCCCTGCGCCACCTGGGCATCGAGGACCCCCCACGCCCGCTCACCCAGGACCACACCGCCGCCTGGCGAGCCGGGCAGTGGAAGATCAAGACGGCGACCGAACCCGCCGACGCCGCACCGCTGTTGCACGAGGCCCGCGCCGTCGCGCTCCTGCACGCCCGAGGCCTGCATCCCGTCGACGCCACCAGCGGACGCCTCGCCCGAGGCGCGTGGACCGCGATCCCCTGGCGTCCGGGCACCACCCTGTGGGACTGGGGCCTGGCCGCCCGCGAAACCCCGACACCCGGGCACGCGCGGCGGCTCCGCGGCATCGCCCGCCACGCGTTCACCGCCCTCCACCGGCTCCACGCCGCGGGATGGCGCCACGGCGACATTCAACCGGCCAACATCCTCGTCACCCCCGACGGCGCGATCGAGTTCATCGACCACGACCTCACCCACCACCGCGACCTCCCCCTGCCGGGCCCCTACCGAGGCGGCATGGACCAATCCACCGCCCCCGAGATCGCCCGCGAACTGCTCGACACCAAACCCGACGTCGACATCACCCTCACCACCGCGGCCGAGATCTACAGCCTCGGCGCGTCCCTGCGCTGGGCCTGGACCGGCCACGCCCCCGCCACCACCCGCCTGCTGGGTCCCGAGGTCAGCCCCCGAGACATTCTCGAGGACATCGCCACAGGCCGACACCGCCCACCCCTGACCTTTGAACTCCCCTGGGCCGACCCCGAACTGGAGAACCTGATCGAGGCGACGACGACCCCGGACCCGAGCCGACGCAGCACGGGTGGCATGTCGGCCGGAAACCCCGCCGACGGGCGGTGAAGCCGCTGCCGCGCCGCGTCCGCGTCCTCGGGGGCTCAGGGGCGGCGCTCCGGTCGGGGCCCGAGGTGGTGTGGGGGACGGATCGAGTGAAACTCGCGGGCGATTTCGGGGGAGGGCGTGTCGGCACGTCCGGACGGATCGTTTGTCCTTGCGACATGATCGCCCCAAGTTCAGGGAAGCCATGACCTTCGGCAGAGAAGAGCCGTCCTTCGTCGCGGCACGAGACAACGACACGAGTTCGCGGATCCGTTCCGGCGCGGAACGGCGAGACCCGATGTGGGCGGTACCCACGACGCTCCCCGGCTCCGGCGCCGTCGAGTCCGCGGGGGGCCGGCCCGCGCGGACGGTCGTATGGGGGCGGCGATGAAGGCTGCCGTCCCGGCGTCGGGCGAGCGGACCCCGGGGCCGAGTGAAGGGGCGGCGGCCGAGGTCGCCGCCGTTCCGCCGTCGGGTGCGCGGAAGCCGGTGGCGAGCGAGCGGAACGCGATCGGGGTGCTGCGCACCTACGCCGACCATCCGAGTGCCTTCCTGGCGGTCAATTCCCGGACGCGGCACTACTACGGGAGCGGCGTTCCCGGGCTCGTCGCCTTTCGGCCGGGGTACCCGCATCACATCCAGTTCGCCGGACCCTTCGCGGCGCCCGCGGAACGCGGACGCCTCCTGGACGAATACCTGCACACGCTCGGCCACGGCCCGGGCCGGCCGAAGTCGCTGACCGCGGTTCAGCTTCGCTCCCACGACATCGCCGTCTACGCCGACCGCGGATTCGTGATCAACCAGCTCGGTGTCTCGTACGGCATCGACCTGTCCCGCTTCACGCTGCGTGGCAAGGCCCTCGCCAAGGTCCGCCAGAACGTCTCCCGGGCCCGGCGGGAGGGGGTGACCGTCACGGAGGTGGGATCCGAAGCGCTGCCCGATCAACGCACCCTGGACGAGATCGACCGGGAGTGGTTGCGTGACAAGGGGCGCTACGTGCGGCAATTGGCGTTCATGGTCGGCGAACACGGCGGGATCGGCCGGACGTTGCGACGGACGTTCGTGGCGCGCCACCGCGGAGCGACCGTCGCCTACATCACGTACGCGCCGGCCTGGGGAAGCCGACCGGGGTGGTTGTGCGACCTTTCCCGACGTCGCCCGCAGGCCCCGGTCGGCACCCACGAGTTGATCAACCTCACGGCGTTGGGTCGTTTCACCGAGGAGGGCGCGGGCTGGCTGCACCTCGGGTTCGCGCCGTTCGTCGGACTGGCGGACGAGCACGAACCGGCCTGTGCGTCCGGACTGCTCGGGTGGGCGATCCGGCAGGGGGCGAGGCCCGGGCGCGAGCTCTACCCGGCGAGGACGCAGGCGGCCTTCAAACTCAAGTGGGCCCCGCACGCGTGTGAACCCGAGTACGTGGCCTTCCAGGATCGTGTTCGTGTGGCGGCGGTATGGCGCCTCCTGCGGGCGACCCGGGTGTTGTGATCGGTTGTCCGCGACGTCTCGGTGGGTTCGCGGCGGCGTGGGCCCACCGGCGTTGCCTTCGGGGGATCGGAACCAGGTGCCGTGTGATGGCCCCGGCTCGAAACGACCCCACCCGGCCCGGGACGGTGGGGTGACCGCGTTCGAGTGAAGTGGGTGGTGGGGGTGTGGTGCGGGGGGTGGCTGGGCAACGCCGGAGCGGGCGGTGGGGAAGTGAGCCGTTCGGGGAATCGGTGGGTTCGGGTCTACTCGCGCGTTCATGGAGGCGAATGATGACCGGTGCATCGCAGCCGAGCAGGGTGAACCTCGTGTTCGAAGCACGCCCGAACCATCCATATCGCGACGAGAACGCCGAGGTGATGCACGATCGCACGGTGGCGAACCTCGACGTGCCGGCCGCGGCGGGCGCTCCGGAACGAGTGGAACTCGCGAGGCATCACATCGTGCCGTGGAACATGCTCGCACGATGCTGGAACAGGGCGGTCGACGCCTACTACCGGGATGACGCGACGAAGCCCGGGCCCGCACTCGTGCGGTACCTGCAGAAATTGGAGAAGCTTGCTCGGACGTTGCCGTGGGACCCCGCCCCCGCGGACCTCGAACAACTGACCGCGTTCCTGCGGGCCCTGCGACTGAAGACGATCGTCCACGACCCTGCCGGCACCGGATTCAGGGACCAGGCGTACGAGTTCTCCCAGATGCTCGCGTGGTGCGGCGGGAATCTGGTGATCGGGCCATCGGGATCCAACGCGCCGAACCGATCCCGTCGCGTGGACGATCCGGGGGAGAACTACGAGGAGTACCTGGTCCGTCATGTGCGGTTGCCCGAGGCGCGCACGACGTTGGGACAGATGCGGGCCGCCGCGGGCTTCGTGAAGGCGCGGCCCGCGGGCGCGGAGCCACCCGACCGTACCGAACTGGGTTACATAGCAAGCTTTTTCGATAAATACGCGACGCTGTACGACACCAAGTGGCCGCAGCGGGTCGCCGACAAGACGTGGGCCGTGATCGCGTCCGGGGACCGATTCCTGTCACCCGGGTACGCGACCATGGAGCACAACCACGCGGTCGATCCCAAACTGTGGGATCACAACAAGCTCCCCTACGCACTGCGGCAGGTTCGCGGACGCAAGACCAAGGTCACGGCAGGTGGAACCCTGACGCCTGCCAGGGAGGTCGCACCCGTGCCTCGGGCGGCCGACGCGGCCGAGACGACCGGCGCGAGCGCCGACGCCGGCGGGGACCCGATCGTGATCACCATCGGTTCGACCAGGGTCACCCTGGACCTGGTGAACTCCTGGGCGGACGACAGCGGATGCCGGCAATTCATCGCGAGCGTGGACGAGCTCGATATCGGCGATCTCCTGGACTGGGCCGCGCAACAATGGGGCGCACGGCCGGAGATCCCCGAGCAGCTCCGCGAGTTGCGGGTGCGCGATGCGCGCATCGAGACCGTGCGCGACCGCGGGAGTTGGGTGTCGTGGCAGTTCGCCCTGACCATGGGGATCGAACTCGCCGGAACGGACACGGACATCGGCGTACTCCTGGAGTACACCTCGGACAACGGGTTGGTCTTGGGCGCGCACATCGCTTGCCGACCCGGTTCCGATCCCGACGCCCACGCCACGTACTTCACCGGGACGTTCGCCGAGGACGGCGGAGGATGGCAACTCGACGCCGAGATGCTCGCGGGCGATCCGGTGCGATTCGGCGACCTGGTACACCTGCTCGGCGCCGATGACGAGTCGCCCGCCGGCGTCGTTCACGGGTAGTACGGACGATCCGACACGCGGGTGTCCGGCCCGGTGGCGACCGCCCCTCGTGGTCCGCGGCGACCGAACGTCCGGCCTACCACGACCCCACGTCCGGCCCGACGAGAACCCGCCACGTCGGCGCTGGAATTGGGCAACTTCCGTCGGCAGCAAGGGTGTTCGAGGCGCGCTCGGCTTTCCGATACCACGAAGACCGGGATTCCCCAAGGCTGTTGCGTCGACCACTCGGTTTCGTAATGTGATGGTCGGGCAACCAACGGTACTCGATCTCTGCGAAGTTGCGCCGGTACCTCGCGGTCGCGACTCGGACCGGGCGTCTCCCGAGGCGGCAAGCGGTGTGCCGCAGGCGTGGCGGGGCGTCCCCGGAAGCTGTCGGACGACAGGGGAGTGGGCGTATGGGTGGGGACGCGTGGGACGACCTGCCGATGGACGCGGTGCCGGCGCTCACCTCGGGGGCGCTGCGGCTGGTCTTTCCCACGGGGAAGGGAAAGGTGGAACTCGGGCTGTCGCTGACCGGCACCGCCCTGGAGCGGGAATGGCAGGTGGGCGTGGCCTCGGCCTGCGACCCCGTCGCGGGGCAGCGGGTGACGGTGCTGGCCGCCGCGGCTCGACCGCGATTGACGTTGGCCGACCTGCCGGTGGTCGGTCCGCGACTACCCGCGACCGCCGCCGAGGTGACCCGGGTCGCCCTCGTCGCGCGCACCGGGGACCGGCCGCCGGGCAAGGAACTGGCCGACAAACTCCTGACCTTGCTGAGCCCCGGTGAAGGCACAGCGCTCGACCTGGACGCGTCGGCCCTGGCCGGCAAGGCATCGCTGGGCGCGGAGATCGTGGTGGCCGGCGACAAGCGGCAGGCGTGGATCACCTTCGGCGGCCCCACCGAGTCCCCAAGCCCGGCGCCCGCCACCACCACCGATCCGCGGGCCGCATCCGCGAGCCCGTCCGCCACCCCGTCCGCCACCCCGTCCGACAACGAGCACCCCGCCCTCCCCGCGCAGATGCCCGCCGCGGCCCCCGCCCCGGCCCCGTCCGCACCCCCCACCGCCGTATGGCTCGACGTCTCCAAGGCCCTCGGTCCCCTCCAACTCCACCGAGTCGGCCTCGCCTACCGCACCGACGCGACGAAACGACTGTGCCTGCTCGTGGACGCCTCGCTGGGCGCGGTCGGCCTGACCTTCGACGCCATCGGCCTGGGCCTGGCCGTGGCGATGGACGGATCGTTCGCGATCTCCGGGCTGCTCGACGGGCTGGGCCTGTCGTACGCCGTGGGCCCGACGACCATCGCCGGCGCACTGATCCGCGACACCCACCCCGCGCCACCGCTGACCCTGTCGATCAGCGGGATCCTGGTGGTCACGACGCCGGAACTCGCGTTCCTCGCGGCCGGCATGTACGGCGAACTCGCCGACGGCCGCACCACGGTGTTCGTGGTGGGCGAAGTCTGTGGCCTGCACATTCCGTTGGACCCGGTGGAGATCACCGGACTGATCGGCGGGTTCGGCTACAACTCCGATCTGAGCATTCCCGACAGGCCCGAGGACGTCGCGCGCTACCCGCTCGTCGCGGGCATCGGCGACCAGCGGGCGATGCCGGTGGACAAGGGCGCCGCCGCCGTGCTGGAGAAGCTGGACGCGCTGATCAAGCCCGCCGGTGATCACGTGTGGGTGGCGATCGGCGTGACCTTCAACGTCTTCAAGCTGGTCGAGGCCACGGCCGTGGTCGCGGTACAGGTCTCGAGCGAGGACGTACTCGTCGCCGTCCTGGGCACCGCCCGGATCCGCTTCCCGCAGAACAGCCGGCCGTACGTCTGCCTCACCCTGGGGCTACGCGCCGTCTACCGCCTGTCCACCGGCGAACTGTCGCTGTCCGGCGCCCTGGACCCCACCCAGTCCTACCTGGTGAACCAGGACTGCCGAGTGCAGGGCGGCTTCGCGATCTACACCTGGCTGCCGCCGTCCGAGCACGCCGGCGACTTCGTGATCACCTTCGGCGGCTACCACCCCGGTTACCGCCCACCCGCGCACTACCCGCAGTCGGTGGAGCGGATCGGCGTGGTGTGGCAGCCGAGCGACTGCGTCGGGATCCGCGGCGAGGCGTACGCGGCGGTGACCCCCTCGATGTTGCAGGTCGGTGGCATCCTGCGGGTGGAGTACTCCTCCTCCGTGGTGTCGGCCTGGCTGCGCGCGGAGATGAACGCGACCGTGCAGTGGGAGCCGTTCCGGTTCGAGCTGTACATCGGGGTCCAGGTCGGCGTCGAGATCCGCTTCCTGGGCACCCACCACCTGGAACTGTCCGTCGAGTTGACCCTGTGGGGGCCACCGACCGGCGGCGTCGCGTGCGTGGAACTCCCGGTGGTGCCGAACCTGCACATCCGCTTCGGCGCCGACCGGCCCGCCGACGCCGCCGCGCTGAGCTGGCAGCAGTTTCACGAACGAGTGTTGTCCGGGCGCGAGTTGCAGGTCGTGATCGCCTCGGGGCTGCTGCACGAGCAGGCGCCCGCCGATGCCGAGGGCGAGCCTGGGGAGGTGGCCGTCCCGCGCTTGGCACTGGCCGTGCGCACCCCCGTGCCCTGCACCGCGCTGGATCGGGAGACCGCCACCGGGTCCGCGTGCTCGGCCGGCCGCGAGATCGCCCTCGCGGCCGGCGGCGGCAAGGTTCCGGTGCGACCCATGCACACCCACGTCACCGCGCACTGCACCCTCGCGCTCACCCGGGACGGCAAGCGCGTCGACCTGGACACGTGGACCATCACCCCGGACACCGGTGGCGTCCCCGCGAGCGTGTGGGGACCCCTGCTGGAGAACCCCCAGGCCACCCCTCCCGTGCACCCGGCGGACGCGGAGTTGATCGACGGCGCGCTGATCGGCGCCCGGGCGACACCCCCGCCGGCACCCACCTGCGCCGATCCACCCGTGGGCCCGATCCCCAAGGCGCGCCTGGAACTCGACGGCGGGGCGCGCGGGCTGCTGCCCGTCCCGGAGCGGCCCCAGGGCGACCTCCCGCTCGACGGCACCCGGCAAAAGGTCGCCGACACGATCGACACCGCGGACGCCGTGGCCGCCCGCCGCGACCTGTTCGCCCAGTGGACGGCCCTCGGCGTGGCGCCCGGCGATCCGGCCGCGCCGCCGCTGGACGCGCTCACCGGCTACCGAACGCGCCTGTGGTCGACGCTGACCACCGACCCGATGCTCGTTCCCGACTCCGGCAGGTCCCGATGACCGATCCGCACGCGCTGTCCACCGCCCCGACCGACCTGGTCGTCACCTTCGTCGGGGACGACCGGCCCGCGCTCTCGGCCGGCGCCTACACGCTCACCGCCACCCAGCCGATCGTCGACGACACCGGCTCGACGCTGACGACGCTCACCGACAGTGCCGAATTCACCGTGCACGCCGCCCGGTTCACCCTGGAACCGACGGACGTCATCGCGATGAACCCGCCGCCCACCGCGTCCGGACGCTTCGACACGACACTGCCCCACCTGGTCCTGAACAGCAGCGGCCTGCCCTGGGCCAGAACGCTGACCGGGGACACCGATCCCTGGATGGCGCTGCTCCTGGTCACCGGGGACGACGTGGTCGCGGACTCCGTGACGGGCGAGGCGATCCGCGCGGGGACCGTGCGGGACCTGCTCGACCCGCCGGCGCACGTGCTGGCCCCCGCCCTGGACCGGCAGGCCCTCGCGGACCGGCTCACCCTGCCGTGCCGAACCGTGGATCTGCGCTTCGACGCGCTGGAGGAACTGCTACCCAGGCGGGAGGACTTGCGCTGGCTGGTGCACGTACGTGACGTCACCGCGGCGGCCCGGTTCGAGGCCGCCGACGTGGTGGACGACTTCGAGCCCGGTCGGCACGCGGTACTCGCGGCCAACCGCTTCCCCCGGATCGGCCCGTGCCGCTACACCGCCGTACTCGTCTCCCTGGAGGGCCACACCGACTTCACCTTCCTCGGCGGAACCACCGCGCCCCCGCGGGACACCACGGCCGTGCGGATGACCGCGCTGTGGTCGTGGAGCTTCGACAGCACCGCGCCGGGAGACGCGGGCCACGACTTCCAGACCCTGGCCGACGAACTGGCCGAGGCGAGCAGGGTGGACAACCGGCTGCGGCTGCCCCGGGGCAGCACCACCGGGCACGTCGCCGATCGGCTGGCGGCCGGATACGTACCGGTCGCCTACCAACTTCCCACCGGCGAACACACGCCCGCGTGGTACCGAGGGCCGTGCACCGCCGTCCCGCCACAGCCGCTGCCCGCCGGCCGAGAACCCCTCACCGGCCCGGACGCCGCGCTGATCTGGATCGAGGACCAGGGCGTGTGGGACGTCGGCTACGCCTGTGCGTACGCCCTGGGCCAAGTGCTCGCCGCGGCCGACCCCACGCTGCTGCGCACGCTGGAGAGCTACCGCGAACACGGCCTGGCCACCCTGCGACGCGGCGTGGCGGCGGGCGGTGCCGGCTCCCGGGCGGGTGGCTATTCCGAGGCGGACGACGACGAACCGGAGACGGCCCGACTGCGCTTCCAACGGCTGGTCGAGGGCGGACTCGCCCCGGAGATCGACGAGGGGCTCAAGAAGCAGCCGACGGCGACGGCGACGGCTTCGGCCCGACGGATCGCGACCGACACCCACACGCGACGCGGGGCGGAGCAACTATCGCGCATCGTTGCGGAGTTGATCGCCGACGCGAGGGCCGACGCGAGGGCCGACGCGAGGGCCGACGCGGACGCCGGTAAGAACGCCGGTGGCGACGTCGACACCGCCGACACCCGTCGCGACCCCGCGACGCCCCGAACCGCCGCCGCCCTGCGCCGGGTGGCCGACAAGCACGCCATCCACCTCGCGCAGGCCCTGGGACCCGCCGAACAGTGGTTGGTACGCGTACCGTTCGACCACCTCGTGCCGCACGCCGGCATGTTGCCCGAGCGCACCGCCAGGTTCTTCCACATCGACCCGGCGTGGATGCACGCCCTGTTCGCCGGGATCCGCCGCACGGGCACGACCACGTCCCTGGACGTGCATCTCGACCGGATCCTCCATCAGGCGCTGACCGAAGCCGGCGAGCCCGACCTGCCCGTCTTCGGCGCGTTCGTGCGCTCGCCCCTGGTGCGCTACTGGCCGGACCTGATCATCGAGGCCACGGACGCGGGCGACACCGCCCTGACCACCCGGGTCGGCCGGCCGCTCGCCGACGTCGCGCTCCTGCTGTGGGACACCCTTCCCGCGAGCGTCACGCTGCGTGAACCACCGCACGGCCTGAGCCTGGGCATCGACACGATGAACCACGGCGGCTCGCTGAACCTGCGGGTGCCCGACGGCGCCGACCTGGGCAAGCCGCTGTTCCGCGAGGCCACCGGCCTCGACGCGTGCCTGCGCGGCACCGACGGATCCTCGCCGCGTTCCCGGGAAGTGCTGCGCGTCGCCGAGGGAAGCCCGTGCCTGCGCGACCTGCTTCAGGCGGCACTGGACGGCGCGCCGACCCTCACTCCCGCCGGACTGGCCCTGCAACTGCTCAATTCGGCCGGGGAGTTGGTCTTCGTACCCAAGCCCTGAGCCGGCCTCGCGAGGCGGCCCGCTCCGAAGGCCGCGCGCGCCCCGAGTCGCCCCCGCCGTCCGCGCGCAGCGCGCGCACCAAGGAGACAACCCGTGCGCGAGAGCACCCCCGACGACGCCACGATCGTCGTCGTCCCGTTGACCGTCGACGCCCTGTGCGTGACGAAGGTGGTCGGCAACGACCACTTCTGGCGGCAGTCGTTGGCGTTCAAGAGCCACTGGCGCGATCCCGAACCACGCCCCATGGACACCGTGAGCAAGTTCGGCACCCACGAGCGGGAGCAGGGCGTCTACCTGCACTGGCACCTGCCGCCCGCCCTCGCCAAGGGCCGGGCCGATCTCACCGAGGGTCGCGACGCGCCCCTGTGGTACCCCAGCGTGCCCAACCGCTGGATCATCCTGCGCTACCACCACCCCCGAGGAACGGCCTCCGACGTTTCCCCGCAGCCGGCCGGTTGGCTCGTGCACAGCGACTTCCTGTGCGACAAACCCGCGAGTTCCGGCGGCGCGACCTCCCGGGTCGGCCCGCGAACGTGGCTGGGCCGCAACGAGTCGCTGACCGAGGAACCCACCGCGCCCGCGCCGGCCACGACGCTGAAACCGCTCACCGTCCTGGGACCCGGGCTGCCCGCCTTCGCCGCCTTCCAGCCCTACTGCGCGGACGTGTTCTCCTTCCACGACCCGCTGTGCGACAGCGCGGGCAACCCCGCCGCGCTGCCCGCGGCCGATCTGAGCTACCTGGTCGCCGGTTGGCACACCGACGCGGCCGACGATCCGGTCGACCCGCGGCAGATCGATGCCCTGCTGAGCTTCTTCGCGGGCTCCGTACCCGTCGCCGCGCGCTCCCACGAAGCCCTCGGCCACCTGGGCTGGGAGATCACCCCCGAGCCCGGCTTCGCCGGCGGCGAGCGCTCCCTGTACGGCGGCACCGTGTTGGCGCTGAGCTGGGACAAGGACGCGAAGATCGCGCCGGAGTCCGGCAAACCCGACGGCCACCAGGACATCAAGCTCGCCGTCGGGCACGACATGGGCCATGCCATGGCAGCGCTCGTCACCGACAGCCTGCCCACTCCGCCCGACGCCGCCGACGCCGACGGGGGCGTCGATCGCGGCGCGGGCACCGACTTCCACGCCTTCCACACCGGTCACCTCGCCTCCCTCGACGACGCCGTCACGCCCGAGGCCGAGGGCGAACTCCTGCACACGGCCACCCATCAGGACTGGTTCGCCCCCGCCCGAGCCGGCACCTGGTGGAAACTCACCCGCACCGACACCGACACGAAACCCGAACACCCCGGCGAAGCCGAGCCCCCGCCCTACCCCCGGGCCGAACTGGCCGCGCTGAACAGCGCGCAACGCGCCCTCGACGACACCACCGACCGGATCGACTCGCTCACCATCCGGGTGAGCGATCTGTGCTGGCTCCAGGGCCTGTACGCAGAGGCCTCGGACAAGCCCGACTTCGACATCGACACCTGCGAGGCCGAACTCGACCCGAACAGGCCCGAGTCGACCGTGGCCCGACTCGTCGCCGCCGGCGCCCGGGAGTCGACCCTGCGGAGCACCCGCGACAGCCTCCGGGACAGCCTGCGCGGCGGACTCCCCCAGGGCTGGGACCTCTCTCAGGGCCCGCACGACCCCTACCACGCGACCAACGACCCCACCCTGCTGATCCGCGGCGCCGGTACGCCACTCGCCGACTCGTCGGCGACCACCGCCACCGCGCTGCCCTGCCGGCACACGGGCGAGGCGCTGACCACGGCCTCGGTCGACGCCGCCCACGCCGGCGCCTCACCCGCCTGGACGGCCACCGCGCCCGACTCTCCGCCGGTGCCCCCGCGCTGGGACACCGCCGTCGCCGACCTCCCCGCCTCGATGCGCGCCGCGCTGACCGCGCTCGCCCGGGAGTTGTACACGCTGCACGCCCTGTCCCACTACCTGCGCGAGGCCGGCGACCTCGCCGTCGGTACCCGACTGTCCGCCAACGCGCGCGTGTCCGCCCCCGCGAAGGAGCGCTGGCCGATCACCGACACCGTGTGGGAACAGCCCTGGCGTCCGCTGAGCCTGGCCTGGAAGATCGTCTGCCACCCGCTGCCGTTCGAGGACGCCGACGGCCGGCCGCTGTGGGACTTCGACGGAAGCCGGCGCCGGCTCAGGAGCACCCCGACCGGTGACCCGTTCGAGTTGCAGGGGCGCAGCCTGATCAGCGCCGTGCCGGTGAAGACCCTGCAACGGCGGATCGACGCCTACCGCTCCACCTACCCCGACACGCCCGACACGTTCGACGAGTTCCGCCGGCTGGCCGGCACCTGGAACCTGGCCTCGCAACGGTTGACCGGACTGCGCGCCGCGCTCCTGCACCGCAGCCCCGGGTACCACCTCGACCCGCTGCCCCCGTTCCTGCCGCAGGCCGCCGGGTACGCCCCCGATCCCGAGCGGGGCACCTACCAGCCCATCCCGGCGGCCCAGTTCCGGCTGAGCGAACTCAACGTCGTGGACACCTTCGGGCGCGCCGTCATGGTCGTCGACCGCTCGAACGAGGGCAACTATCCGCTCATCCGGCCGGACGGCATGATTCCCCGGCACCCGGTACCCGGGGAGGAGGGCGCCAGACTGGTGGAACTGGCCCCGCGCCTGCCCCAACCGGCCAGGCTGTGCGTCACCCCGCTGTCCTACACCGCGGCGACCACCGACCTGGATCACGTCGTCGACACCGACAGCGACCCGCTGCTGGTCGCGGACACCCCGGTGGCCGGCTGGCTGGTGACCCGCCGCACCGGGGTGGGCGCGCACCCCGCCACGCACTGGGTGCTCGCCGTCTACGATCCGCGGGGTCGGGCGCTGGGCGAGGTCCGCTACCTCGCCGGACCCGCCTCCGACGGCAGCCGGGACGCGGTGACCTGGCTGCCGCTGCCCGACTCGCCCCGGCCGACCCCGCAATCCCTGTACGACGGCGCGTTCAGCGCCGCCCATCCCGCGCTCGCCGGCTTCCTCCAGGCCCTGGTCGACCTCGATCCCGACGCCATCGCCGCCGGCACCCGGCCCGGCACCGAACGCCCCGGCCGGCTGATCGACCTCGCGGACACCGTCGACACCACCTTGATGTCCACGGCGCACCGCCCCGGCCCGACCCCCATCGGCGCCGGACTCGCCGCCGGCCGCGCGCTGGCCCTGGTACGCCTGCGCGTGCACCTCGAACTCGCCGGCGATCCGCGCACCGACCCGCACTGGGACCGCGTCTTCGCGTCCGCCGACCAGACCGACCCGCACCGGGTGGACCGCCGCTGGCCGGTACGCGTCGGCGCCGGTGGCGACCGCGACGACGGCGTGATCGGTTACTTCACCGCCGCCGACCCGCTTCCGGCCCAACCGGGCAGCACCGACTACACGCTCCTGCACGCCGTGCACCCGCCGACGCGGCCGGTCGGGCGCTACACCACGCCGATCCACGACGGCTCCGACCTCACGGTGCCGGCCCGGCCCGCCGCGCTCACGGTCGACCCGCGCGACGCCGCGTACCTCACCGCCCTCGTCGACCCGAACGCGACCATCACCGCGCACACCGACATCCTGCCCGTGGTGCGCCGGCGCGTCCCGCCCGCCGCGGTCGCCGAACACCTGAGCCGGCTGACCCTGGCCGTGCCGATCGCCCCCGTCCTGGTCCGTACGCTGCCCGCCGACACCCGGCCGCCGCACACCGGGGCGCTGCCGCAGCTGACCCTGCCCACTCCCGACGCGGCCGGCGACTGGCACTTCGCCACACCGCCGCGCCCGGGCGCCGCGCAGGCCGACCCCGCGGCGTGGGACCACTACACGCTCGCCGCGGGCACGGGCCAGGCCCGCCTGCGGAACACCGCCCCCGACGCCCGCAGCGGCTACCTCACCCTGACCCAGAAGCAGTCCGGCGCATCCCCGGAGGATCGATGACCCCGCCCCTCGACGAGCAATCCGCAGACGACCCGCTGATCACCGAATTCGCGCCGGACAGCCCGCAGATCGCACACGGCGCGTCGGTCAAGCTCACCTGGCACGGCCCGGAGGGCGATTGCAGCTACACCCTGTGGCGCTCCGACCAACCGGGCGAGCCGACCCCGATCGTGCCCGAACAGGTCGGTGCGGCCTGCTCGTTCGTCGCGCAGGACCTCACCCGGGCGGCGACCGCGTTCCTGCTCGTGGTCTCCGTACCCGGCAACATCGAGGACCGGGCGGTGACTTCCGTCATCGTCACCGACGGCGACGTCTTCGCGGGCGCGCTGTCCGCGACCGGGAAGACCACCCTCCTGCGGACCCCTCGGGACGTCCCGGTCCCCGGCCCGTCCGGGACCACCTACACCGCGGCCACCGACGGCTTCCTCGCGGCCAACGTCACCACGCTCACGGCGGGCGCGCGCGCCACGTTGACGATCGACATCCGCCCCACCGGCAGCGGATCGCCGCTGACCCGGGTGCTGAACGCGGACGAGGCCCAGGTCCACGTCGACACCCTGCTGCCGGTGCCCACCGACGCGGACCTGACCGTGTCGCTCACCGGCGACCGGCCCCGCGCCGACATCGTCTGGATCCCGCTGGGCAACGGCGATCTCACCCCGCACCCCGGATGAGGACACCACCCATGGCCGATTCCGACGCCGCGTTGCTCGACTACACGATCGACCCGGACCATCTCGACGCCGAGGCCCGCGACACCGGCTTCACCGTGACCGCGCGCAACAACACCGGCGGACCGGTCGCCTGCACCGACATCCTGCTGCGGGTGCCTCGCGGTCGGGGGGCCGGCCAACTCACCACCCAGGACGACCAGGGGGTGGACCTGTCCGTCACGGACGGTTGGAGCTCCGACGCGCAGGCCGGCACCGATCACCTGGACCTGTCGATGAGCGCCGACGACCCGGACGCGGTACTTCCGGCCAACGGCGAACTCGGTTTGACCGTCGGCGGGTTGACCGTGAACGGGGTCACCGGAACGGTCTTGATCGAGGTCCGCGAGACGGTCGACGACCGGCCCCGGACGGCGTCGCTGACCTTGAACAAGAACCCGGCGGGCTTCGTCTTCCGCGACTTCCGCCCCGACCCCTACATGGTCGACCCCGACCACCAGCACACCGGCCTGACCTGGACGGCACAGGCACCGGCCGGGGTGGACGCCACCTACACGCTCACCCACAGCACCGAGCACGGCACGCCGGTCAGCCACGACGTGACCCACTGCGGGGGTCGCTGGACGCTGACGCCGGTGGCGGACACCGCGTGTGTACTGAGCGCGCTGCTCACCCCGCAGGACACGACGATCCCGACCACCACCGCCGCGCTGAGCACCTTCGTGCTCGTGGCCGGCCCCGCGATCAACGCGGGTCGGCTCTCGGCCGACGGGACGGTCCGGCTCCTGGGCCGACAACACACCGGCGGGCCGGTGGCCGGGTACACCTCGCACGATTGGCGCAGCGCCGGGATCGACGGCGACACGTTCACCGCGCACACCGACGGGCTGCTTCTGGCCACCGCGCGCTCCCGGTTCGCGAACACGCGGCTGACCTTCGATCTGGCGCTGCGGGCGCAGGCCGGCACCGATCCGGTGTACGCGCTGACGTTGTCGGCAGGGGTCGGCGCGCGCACCACGACGCTGCCGGTACCGGCGGGACACGTGGTCACCGTGGCCACCGGGGTGCCCGATCCGCACCCGGACCTCCCGTGGTACGTGATCGTGCTCGACTGGCAACCCTGGGGAGGGGGGCGACTCGTGCGCTGAGCTCCCGTCCCGGCCGCCGCGACGCGGCCGGGACGCGGCGCGCCCGCACCGTGCGCGGGCTATTCGGCGGCGGCGAGGAACTCGGGTGCCGTCGGACGCGGGGTGAACACGTACGCCGAGTCGCCGGTGTTCTTCGCCGTCACCGTGAACGCGTGCTCCTCCCGTCCGTCCGCTCCCGCGTACACGCGCATCACCTGCTCGCCGTCCTGCGTGTCGTAGCCCAGGAAGGCGGCGCTCACCGGGGTGCCCAGCCCGGGGACGGCGGACACCCGGCCCGAAGTGTGCGTGGTCGAGTCCCAGACCGCGTAGGCGCACTTCTCGTCGGCCGTGGATCCGAACAACAGGACGTCGGAATCGGCGAGTTCGCAGGCCGCCGTCAGCGTCAGGGTCGATGGCACCCGGAACGGGTCGGTGTCGCGGGCTTTGAGTTCGCCCGAGGTGTGCAGCCAGGACACCCGTCGGTAGTGGCCCGGGCCGACGGGCAGCACCGCGTGGAAGGTGTAGTCCGACCGGCCCACCTCCTCGTCGAGTCGGAACAGCGCGACGGGGCTCTGCCCGTCGAACGCCTCGGACAGGCAGGGCCACAGCGTGCGGTAGCCGATTCCCGTCGCGGAGAAGGGATATCGGTGCGGAATACCCTGATCGGTCCACTCCTGGATCGGCTTGCCGTCCGGGCCCTGGAGGATCCGACGCACCAGGTCGTTCCCGTCGAAGACGTAGACGAGGGGTTCACCGGATGGTCCCTGGCCCGCGGCCATCGCGGTCGGCGCACTTCTCATCGTCGGGTCTCCTTCGCCTCGCAGCGTTGTCTGGTTTCGGCGTTGTCCGAGATCGGCCGGTCGTGCGATCTGCCATTGCCCGTAAGGAAGTTCGCGATCCTCGGCGATCCTCTGCGACCCGGATCGATCGGCGCGCTCCGCCCGGACGACCAAGACATAGCCACGACACAAACGCGCCAAACCATGATGGAACCGCGTGGGGGATTGCCTTTGCGCAGGCGCGCCGTCAGGCTCGATGGCGGCAGGTTGCTCGACGAACTCGTGGTGGATACGGACTCGTTGCCTATACCGCCGGGTTCGTCGTGGGGAGATCCGACGATCGGGGAGGTTGTTCCTTCGTGGCGGTCGAGCCGGAAGAAGACATCGAATCCCAACGGGCGGAGCTGGGCCGGATCCTCGGCCTCGACGCTCCCGTGTCCGAGGACGTACTCCGGGCCGCCGTGGTCGACGAGACCTACGCCCGCAACATCCTCACCTGCCGCACCGATCCCGAACTGCTCGACCAGGTACTGGCCGAGCCGCCACCGGCCGCGGACCGGCCCCTGCCCGCCCAGGTGCTGCTCGCGCGCGGCGCCACGGCGTTGGCGCGCTGGGCGCGTACCGGTTTCACCGTCGTCTCCGACGAGGTGTACGCCGCCCGGACCCGGGCGTGCGGCGCGTGCCCGCACCTGAGCGCGGGCCGCGGCGGCGCCCTCCAACGCCTCGCCGCCACCGGCCTGACCGACAAGTCCACGTGCTCGCTGTGCGGTTGCGTGGCCTCGCGCAAGGCGCGCCTGCCCTCCGAGCACTGCCCGGCACCCGATCCGCACCGGCCGGATCACACCAGGTGGGGGGAGCCGGTGGCGCAGACCGGCCGATGACGCCGGCCGGGACACGGGGATCACGAATCGTCGCCCTCGGCGGCCTCCGGCAGCACGCGAAGGAGACCCGATGCAGAACGCGGACATCGACGCCCTGAAGCTCGTGGGCCTCACGATCACGGACGGCACGTACCACTTTCTCGGGGAGACGAACGACCCCTCGGACAAGATTCGCGAATACCTGGCCCCCGGCAGCGGGGAGTTCGAGGCGACGTCGGCGACCGGGACGTCTCGTGCGAACGTCGCGGGTCACTCCGATCTGACGTTCGACACGACCTGGAACCTCGCGTACTTCTCCGACGGCGGTCAGTGTCTGGAGATCGCGCGCAAGGACGGCAAGGTCTTCGGCAGCTTTTGGGATTCCACCAGGAAGGAATACCGTTCGTTCTTCTGGTCGGCGCCGGGCCAGGCGTTGTTCGCCGCCCGCATGGATTCCGCCACCGTCGACAAATATGGTGCTCCGACCGACGGTTCACGCTATCTCGTCGATCCGGTCTGGTTCTCGATCGGCACCCCGTCGTCGACCCCGTTCTCGGATTTCGTGGTCGGTGAGGACGAGAAGGTTCTATTCGGGTTGCAGGACACGGGCCCCACGAGTTCCCTGGTGTGGGGCGATCTGCATCCCGGATCGGGGCACGGTGACGCCGGGGTGTTGAGCGTGGGCGGCGTGGACTTCGGGGTGGCGCGCCGACTCCTGCTGGTCACCACCTCCCGGGATCACTACGTCGTCGGGACTCCCGACGGTGTGCACGGGCCGGTCAAGCGCTTCGACGTCGATCAATTCGTGTCGGCGGCCGACATCACGGTTCCCGAGGGATGGGAGTTCCAGGGGCGCCCCGTGGTGGTGCCCGCGCAGCCGACGCAACGTGTGTGCGCGCTCGTCCGCAAGGGCCGGACCTGGGGGATCGTGGTGGCCGACGTCGAGGAGTTCGTCGAGAACCGGGCCGCGGTGATCACGCTTCCCGACGCGTACGTGGTGGCGCCGCTCGCCGTCCACCCGCGCACCGGCGCGGTGTACGCGATCTGCCTGTCCGCCTCCAGCCCGGGCAAGACCCTGCTCCAGGTGGTCCAGGCCGACGCGTCGAATCCGAAGGCATCCCCGACGCCGGTGGCCACCTGGTATTCGTCCCTGGATCTGTATTCCGACAATCCCGAGCACCTGTGGTGCTACAGCTGGGGGTAGGAGAACCCGACCCCGCCTGTCGAGAGGAAGAGGGAGCATGGCGGATCCGTACGACCAGGCAACCTGCGAAAAGAACATCGAGGAGGGATATCACATCCCTGCCTGCAACAAGGTCTCGGGGGATCTGGCGCACCACTGCGAGGGAGTGGCCCAGACGCTCCACGACATGTGTGTGCATGTCGGGTCGAACTTTCCGATCCAGACGACCTATTGCCTGTTCGGCAATGGCGATATCACGTACTACCCGGATTCCCGGGACCCCGCGGGCGATTGCATCGCGGCCGGCGGATCGGTGCACAGTTGCGGTTGTTGTTGTGCCTGCATGGCGCACGGCACGATGATCAAGCTGCCGGAAGGAGGCCTGGAGCGCATCGAGACGGTGGCCAAGGGCGAGCAGGTGTTGAGCGGCTCGTTCGATCGGGGCGGCGCGCTCGTCTGGGCCCCGGCGCCGGTCACCTTCAGCAACGGGACCGGCGGAGGCGACAGCCACTTCACCGTGCACCTGTCGTTCGGTCACGAGGACGGGCCCACCGGTGAGTTCGTCTGCTCCCCCGATCAACCCGTCGTGCTCTTCGACGGAAAGCTGGTCCAGGCGTCCCAACTCCACGTACGGGATCGCCTGATGAGCGCGGACGGAACCGCCGTGCCCGTGCGCTCGGTCGCCATCGGCGAGTATCGCGGCGGTTTCCATCACCTGGGCGTGGGCCGATCGGCGGACCCCGAGGGCGGCCATCTGCTGCAGGCCGCCGGACTCGTGGTCGGCGACTACTACCTGCAGTTGCGGCCCAAGCTGATGGCCGACCGGTGGACGCGGGACGCGGCCGAGCGACCGCACATATGGGATCCGGCCTACGCGCGGGCGCACGACGCGGAGAAACACCAGGCCTCGTTCGTGTTCGGCACGTCGGGTTGCGGTGGCGAGGCCGTCGCCGGCCGGGAAGGCACCTTCACGGTCTACAGCGACACCAGCGACTATCTCCAGGACGACGTCGCCAAGTTCCTGACCCCCGGGCAGGCGGAGGACGTGCTCCGGAACGGGAAGCAGACCAGCATCGGCAACCCCATTCCGAAGTTCATGGTGGAGACGGTCTTCAAACACCTGCGCGGCTTCTACCCGGATGTGGATCTGTACCTGGACTGGAACCGCATCGAACCCAACGTCTACGCGCTCCGCCGGTTCGGCCGCAACACCGTGGTGGTGACCGGGGGATTGGCCAGGTCGGGCGTACTGCGTTTCGAGGGCATGGTGATGGCCGTCGCGCACGGCGCCAATCGATTCTCCGGAGCGGAGCCGCTGGACAGCCGCGGCTTCACGGTGACCGGTCGGGCGGACTACGACGCCTTCCAGGGGATCAGTCGCACGTTCTGGTGGGACGACGCGTGGCTGCCGGGGGTGTCCGCGGCCCAGCAGCAGTTCGACGCGCTGTTCGACCTGGTGTCCGAGGAGAACGCCAAGGGCAACCCGGCGGCCGGATTCGACGAACCGTCGCTGGCGTGTCGTCGGTCGTGCATCGCCTACAGTTCCATCCTGGGTTTCCCGGAGTGCGCGGGCGGCCCGCCGCTCACCAGGATCGCGCTCGAGGACGCCGCCGCGACCGCCGACGTGCTGACGCTCGCGGTCAACCTCACCCCCGACCCGGACACCGTGACGCCCCCGGGCAACTACGTGATCACCCCGGCGGTCACGGTCGTCGAGGCCCGGATCGACGCGAAGTCGCCGTTCCACATCGTGGTCACGGCCGAGTTCAAGGTCGACCAGGAGTACCAGATCACCGTGCACGGCCTGGAATCGGAGATCGGCACGGGCGTGGACCCGGAACACGACACACTTCGCTTCACACCGCGGGCACCCGTGCTCGAGAGGTAGCGCGGACGTCGGCGGGTTCGGGGCTCGGGGCAGCTCGGCGGGCTCGCCGGCTCAGCGCTGGATTCTCGGCCCCGAGCCCGTCGACCCGCGCACGATGAGTTCGGGGCGGAAGACGAACTCCGACCGAGGCGCCGGGATACCGGCCAACTCGTCGAAGAGCGCGCGGACCGCCGCCAGTCCGATGGCCTGCACCGGCTGGCGGATGGTGGTCAACGGCGGGTCGGTGTACGCGATGAACGGCGAGTCGTCGAAGCCGATCACCGAGACGTCGTGCGGGACCGAGAGGCCGCGCTCGCGAATCGTGGTGATCGCGCCCAGGGCCATCACGTCGCTCCCGCACACCAGGGCGGTGGCGTTTTGGTCGAGCAGCGTCCGGGCGCCGGCGGCACCACCCTCGAAGGAGAAGATGGTGTTCTCCAGCAGGGCGTCGTCCTCGTCGGTGCCCAGCAGTTCGGCCATCGTGCGCAGGAAGCCCTCGGCCTTGCGGATGACCGGCACGAATCGGCGCGGCCCGGACAGCAGGCCTATTCTCTCGTGCCCGAGCTCGACGAGATGGCTGACCGCGAGCCGCATCGCGAGCCGGTCGTCGGTGGAGAGAAACGGCGCGTCCACGCCTTCCGCGTAGCCGTTGATCATCACCATCGGCACGTTCTCGGCCGACAACTTCGTGTAGCGCTCGATACCCGCCGTGGTGTCGGCGTGCATGCCCGAGACGAAGATGATCCCGGAGACCCCGCGCTCGATGAGCAGGTGGGTGAACTCGTCCTCGGTCGCCCCGCCGGGGGTCTGCGTGCACAACACCGGGGTGAACTCGCGCTGGGTCAGCGCGCTTTCGATGACCTGCGCGAACGCGGGGAAGATCGGGTTGTCGAGCTCGGGCGTGATCAGCCCCACGAGGCCGGCGCTGCGCCGACGCAGCCGGGTCGGCCGCTCGTAGCCGAGCAGGTCCAAGGCGGCCAGGACGACCCGCCGGGTGGCCGCGGACACGCCGGGCTTTCCGTTGAGGACGCGACTGACCGTGGCCTCGCTCACACCTGCCTGAGCAGCGATGTCGGAAAGCCTGGGGGTCATGGGAGACGACTCTAGTTGACCGGACGAAGGGAAAGTCATGTCGGGGAATTCCTCCTGCTGCGACACAGGTGACGGGTCGTCAGCACGCTGCGGGGCGAAGGGCGGGACGCGGCCCGCGAGGGCGGGGCGGACCGGGCCGGCGGCGGACCGGGCGGGACGCGGCCCGCCCGGACGGCCATCGCGACGAACGGAAGGGGTACGGCCGGGCGCCGGCGCGCCGAGGTCACCGTCGGCGGCGCCGTGCCCGCACACGGCGCCGCCGACGGTGCACGGCTCACTTTGTCGTCCGCTCCCACCACACCGCGGTGTCGGCCGGCAGCAGCACGCCGCCCGCCTCGGCCGCGACCAGGGGCGCACCGGCGAGCAGTTGCCGGCCGTACGCGGGGATCGTCACCGGCGCGGCGCCGAAGTTGACCACGCACACGAACTCGGCGCCGCGCTCGAAGGCGAGGCAGCCGTCCGGCGCGTCGATCCAGCGCAGCGTTCCGCCGCCCAGTCCCGGCAGGGCGCGGCGCAGGCGCAGGGCCTCGCGGTACAGCTCCAGCATCGACTCGGGCCGGCCGCGCTGGGCCTGCACGCTCAGCCCGTGCCAGTCGGCGGGTACCGGCAGCCAGCTTTCCCGCGACCCGGGCGGACCGAAGCCGAACGGCGCCTCGGCGCCGTCCCACGGGATCGGCACCCGGCAGCCGTCGCGACCGCGGTCGGTGTGGCCGGACCGTTCCCACTGCGGGTCCTGGAGGACCTCGTCGGGCAGGTCGGTGACCTCGGGAAGGCCGAGTTCCTCGCCCTGGTAGAGGTAGGCGGAGCCGGGCAGCGCGAGGGTGAGCAGCACCGCGGCGCGGGCCCGGGCCTGCCCGAGCGGCCCGCCGCCGTAGCGGGTGACGTGCCGTTGCACGTCGTGATTGGAGAGCACCCAGGTGGCGGGCGCGCCGACGTCCGCGACGGCGGCGAGCGAGTCGTCGACCACCGCGCGGAAGGCCGGCGCCGACCAGTCGGTGCCCAGGTAGTGGAAGTTGAAGGCCTGGTGCAGCTCGTCCGGGCGCAGGTACAGCGCGAGCCGCGCGGCGTCGGGCACCCAGGCCTCGGCGACCGCGACCCGATCGCCGGGGTAGGTGTCGAGCAGGGCCCGCCAGTCGCGGTAGATCTCGTGTACCTCGTCGCGGTCGAAGTACGGCAGGGCCTGCGTGCCGAGCAGGGAGATCTGCCGGTCGTGCCCGATGTCGGCGAGCGTGGGTTCCTTGAACATGCCGTGCGCGACGTCGATCCGGAAGCCGTCCACGCCGAGGTTGAGCCAGAAGGCGAGGATGTCCAGGAACTCGGCGCGGACCTCGGGGTGGTGCCAGTTGAGGTCGGGCTGTTCGGGGGCGAACAGGTGCAGGTACCAGGAGCCGTCGGGAAGCCGGGTCCAGGCCGGGCCGCCGAAGACGGACTCCCAGTCGTTGGGCGGGAGTTCGCCGTTTGCGCCACGACCGTCGCGGAACATGTAGCGCTCGCGCGCGGCGTCGCCCGGTGCGGCGGCGAGGGCCTCGCGGAACCAGGCGTGTCGGTCCGAGGTGTGGTTGGGCACGATGTCGACGATCACCCGCAGGCCCAGTGCGTGCGCCTCGCGTACCAGGGCGTCGATGTCACCGAGCGTGCCCAGGGTCGGGTCGACCGCCCGGTAGTCGGCGACGTCGTAACCGCCGTCGGCCATCGGCGACGCGTAGAAGGGAGTGATCCACAGCGCGTCCACGCCCAGGTCGCGCAGGTAGGGCAGCCGGGTGCGGATGCCCAGCAGGTCGCCCACGCCGTCGCCGTTGCCGTCGGCGAAGCTGCGCACGTACACCTGGTAGATGACCGCGTCCCGCCACCAGGGCCCGGGGTTTTCCCGGGTCCGTGATGGCTCGGGGAGAGTCAGGGGGAGGTTCATGGCTGTCCTGTCGTCCTGTCGTACGGTCGGCTCACGGTGCGTTGCGTTGCGACGCGGTGCGGTGCGGTGAGGTGCGAAGGGAGGGTGTCCGGGTGTGCGGCGGCCGGTTCCGGGGCCCCGGTGTCGGGGTCAGGATTTGGTCCCGCCCGCGGTGAGGCCGGAGACCAGGTGTCGTTGGACGAAGAAGAAGACCAGCGCCGCGGGAATGGTGATGAGCACCGAGGCCGCGGTCATCAGGCCCCACTCGCTCTTGAACTGGCCCACCCAGGTGCTCAGGCCGACCGCGAGGGTGTAGTGCTTGCGGTCGTTCATGAAGGTCGTCGCGTAGGCGACCTCGCCCCACGCGGTGAGGAAGCTGTAGAACGCGGTCACCGCGAGGCCGGGCCGGGCCAGCGGCATGATCAGCCGCCAGAACGTGCCGAACGGGGTCAGCCCGTCGACCCGTCCCGCCTCGTCGATCTCGCGCGGGATCGTGTCGAAGTAGCTCTTGAGCATCCAGGCGCAGAACGGCACGGCCACGGTGCAGTAGGCGAGGATCAGGCTGCCGTAGGTGTTGATCAGGTGCAGCTTCGCCATGATCGTGTACATCGGCACGATGAGCACGGCCACCGGGAACATCTGCACGACCAGGAAGGCCCACATCAGCGGTTTGTGGCCGGGGAATCGCATCCGGGACAGGGCGTAGCCGGCGCTCGCGGCGATGAACACGCCGAGCAGCGTGGTGCCGAGCGCGACGACGATCGAGTTGCCGAACCAGCGCACGAACGAGCCGTCGGAGAGCACGTCTCGGTAGTTGGCCAGGGACAACCCGGCGAAGCTGCCCGGCTTTTGCCAGTCGTCGCCCGGCTTGAGCGAGGTCAGCGCAACCCACAGCACCGGGAAGATCCCGATCGCGCTCGCGATCAGGAGAGCGGTGTGCAGCGCGATCGAGGCGAGCCGGCCGCGTTCGCCGCGGGCCCGCCTGCGCGGCCGAGCCGCGGGTCGCCGGCCGGGGGCGGCGGGTTCGGTCCGGACGGGTCGGGGTGTCGTGGTGGTCATGCCGCCTGCCCCTTGCGGTCGAGGGTGCGACGGTAGGCGGTCGCGAACAGGATGAGCATCGACAGGATGATCGCCCCGTAGGTCGCGGCCCCGGCGTAGTCGCGGATGTTGGCGAACCCGAGCTTGTAGGCGAACGTCACCAGGATCTCCGTGGAGCCGAACGGCCCGCCCTCGGTGACCAGGTAGATGACGGCGAACTGGTTGAACGTCCAGATCACGCCGAGCAGGATGATCGTCGCGCTGATCGGGCGCAGGCCGGGCAGGGTCACGTAGCGGAAGCGCTGCCAGGGCGTGGCCCCGTCCATCTCGGCGGCCTCGTACTGCTCCTGGGGGATCGACTGGAGCCCGCCCAGGATCGCCACCATGTTGAACGGCACGCCGATCCAGACGTTGACCATGATCACGGCGATCTTGGCCGTGGTCGGTTGCCCGAGCCAGTCGACGGGGTCCATGCCCGCGCCGCCGAGGATCGAGTTGATCACGCCGTTGTCCTTGTTGAGCATCAGCCGCCACGCGAACGCCGAGACGAACGCGGGCACCGCCCACGGGACGACGAGCATGATCCGGTACATCCCGCTGAACCGGACCTTGCGGTTGAGCAGCACCGCGAGGCCCAGGCCGAGCGTGTAGTGCAGGACGACGCACGAGACCGTCCAGATCATCGTCCATTGCAGCTTCGGGTAGAAGTTGCCGTCGCTGCCGGAGAGCACGTCGCGGTAGTTCTTCAGGCCCACCCACTCGTAGGTGGCGGGGATGTGGTTGACCCCGATCGTGCGGCCCATGTTGGCCTCGTTGATGTCGGTCAACGAGTAGTAGAGCCCGCGGACGAGCGGGTATCCCACCAGCACACCCAGGACCAGGACGACCGGGAGCACCATGGCCCAGGCGTACCAGTGCGAGTCGTACGACCGGCGCAGCCGGCGCAGGATCCGACGGAAGCGGCCCGCGGCGGGTTTGCGCGGTGTCTTGCCTTCGGGGACTGAGGGCGACCCGGGGGACTCCGGTGCCTCGATGGTGGTGGTCATGATGGTCCTGCCTCATAGCCTGCGACCGCACCGTCCGTGTTCCTGACGCAGCGTCAGCCACGGTGCGGTGCCTGGGGGTTGGGGCGGGTCGGCGCGGGGATCGAGCACCGCGCCGACCCGTGCGACGTGCGCGGACCGCCGGACGTACGCGGGGTCGCACACGCCGGTCGGGACGTCGGGGGCCGGACTCGCCGGTCGGACGCGGGGGGCGGATGCCGCCGGTCGGACATGGCGGTCCGGGCGTCTCCTCGGCCCGGGTGCGGGTGCGAGGAGACGCCCGTCGTCGCTACTTGAAGTCGGGCAGGATGCCCCGGGCCGCCTTGGCGACGTCGTCGAGACCGGCCTTGGTCGAGACCTGACCGCTGTAGATCTTCTCCATGGTCGTGTCCATCGGGTCGAACAGGTCGCTCGCGCGGGCCAGCGGCGGTCCCGGCACGGCGGTGTCGAGCGCGGCGCGGAAGGCGGTGATGGTGGGATCGGAGGGGACCGCGCCCATCGAGTACGCCTCGGCCCGGGTGGGCAACACGTGGTTCTTCTCCGCCGTGAACGCCTGGTTCTCCGGCCGGGTGAGGAACTCGACGAACAGGTAGGAAGCGTCGAGGTTCTTCGAGCCCGCGTAGACGACCAGGTTGTGGCCGCCGGTGGGGGAGCCCGCCTTGCCGGTGCTGCCGGCGGGGACCGGGGCGATGCCCAGGTTGGCCTTGTCCGCGAACGCCGGACCCTTGAGGTCGTCGCTGATCGACCAGGGGCCGTTGATCATCATGGCCAGCTTGCCCTCCTTGAACATGGCCTGCATGTTCGAGTAGGCATCCTTGGTCACGTCGGTGACCGCCGCGCCGGAGTCGATCAGGTCCTTGCCGATGCCGATGGCCTTTTGCGCCTTGTCGTCGTTGACGGTGATCTTCTTCGCCTGCACGTCGACCAGCCCACCGCCCTCGCCGTAGATGAGCGGCAGCGCGTAGAAGCCCTGCGGCTTCATGAACACGCCCGCGTTCCCGGTCTTGGCCTTGACCGCGAGGCCCGCGGCCTTGACCTCGTCCCACGTGGCCGGCGGCTTGGTGATGCCGGCCTTCGCGAGCAGCTCCTTGTTGTAGAGCAGCGCGAGGGTGTCCGTCACGAGCGGGACGCCGTAGGTCTTCTGCTTGTACTGGGTGCTCGCGAACGAGCTGGGCAGGAAGCCCTCCCGGCGGTTCAGCGCGGGCGTGCCGTCGAGCGGCTGGAGGTACCCCAGCTCGGCGAAGGCCGGGTTCCAGCCGACGTCGGCGCGCAGCACGTCCGGCGCGCCGGTACCGCCCTGGGCCGCGGTCTTGAACTTGTCGCGGGCGTCGTCGAACGGGACGTTCTCGTACTTGATCTTGATCTTGGGGTACGCCGCCTCGAACTTGGCTATCAGTTCCTTGTAGGCGGGCGCCTCGCTGGTGGAGTCGGAGGTGTCCCACCAGGTCACCGTGCCGGACACCGCCGCGGGGTCCTTGGCCGCCGCGGGCTGTCCGCCCTTGGCGCCGCCATCGTCACCGCCACATGCGGTGAGCGTGAGCGTGAGCGCCGCGGCTGCGGCCGCCGCGGAAATGCTCCGTCGCATCTGCACTCCTCGGGAATGGGTCCGGCCACCAGGGCTTCGGACCGTCCGTTGGCCGGGGCGGCCACCGGACTGCGGGAAGGAACGTAGCAACGGGAGGTCCCTCAGTGGAAGAGCTTGCAAGATATTTCCGCAACGTTTTGCGGATTGTCGTCGGGTGAGCGCGTCGGGTGCGGATGAGGTCGTGCGGGCGGCCCGACGCCGGGGTGGTGTGTGGCGGAGGCGGGGTGTCGCGGGGTGGAGCCGGCTCTCGTGGCTTCCGTTTTGTCCCCGGTCGAGACCACTCTCACGGGAAGGGCCTTGGGGTTGCCGCATATTGACGTGGTGTCAGGGCGGGCTTAGGTTCACATCGGCTTGCAAGAAGTTTCAGCAAGAGCGCGTGCGCGGGTTGCGGGATGTCGCCGGTCGATGGCTCTTCGTGCGGCGCGGGGCGTCGTTCTTCTCGGGGCGTCGTGCGCGGGGGCGGCGGTCGGTCGTGCGTCGAAAGGTGATCCGGGTGGATCTCGGGAACATCGCCAATAGTGTAAATGCCGGATATGAGGTCAATGCCGACGCCGGCACCAACGTCGGTGCCGGTGCCGGTGCCGGCGGCGGTGTCGGTTTCGAAGGCGGAGGCGCGGCCGAGGTCGGCGATGTGTTCGCGACGCGGTACGGCGCGGTGCGCGGGCATCGACGCGTTCCGGACGTGGTCGCGATCCTCGGCATTCCGTACGCGGCCCCGCCCTTCGGCGTCGACCGGTTCCGCGAACCCCGCGCGCCGGCGGCGTGGACCGGGATCCGGGACGGTTCGAGCTTCGGGCCGATCGCCCCGCAATCGGCACGCCTTCCGGGCGCACCCGTGTGGTCGCCGGGGGACGAGGACGTGCTCACCGTCAACGTCTGGACCCCGGCCCCCGCCGGCACCCGGCTGCCCGCCCTGGTCTGGATCCACGGCGGCGCCCACACCTTCGGCTCCTCCGCGCAGCCCGACTTCGACGGCGTGGCCCTGGCCCGGGCCGGACTGGTCGTGGTCACCGCCAACCACCGGCTGGGCTTCGAGGGCTTCGGGCACGTACCGGGCGGCGCGGGCGCCGGCCTTCCCGACAACCGGGGCCTGCTCGACCAGGTCGCCGCGCTGCGCTGGGTCCGGGACAACATCGCGGGCTTCGGCGGCGACCCCGACAACGTCACGGTGGCGGGCCAGTCCTCCGGCGCCACCGCCGCGGCCTGCCTGATGGTGATGGAACGCGCTCGGGGCCTGTTCCGCCGCGTCATCGCGCACAGCCCCGCGGCCCCGATCCACTCACGCGAGTTCGCCGCCGCGACGACCGCCGAGGTCGCGGCCGCGGCGGGCCGCCCGGCCACCGCCGAGGCGCTGACGGCGGCGACGCCCGGCGCGCTGGTGGCCGCCTGCGATCGGGTCGTCGACGACTATCGGCGCGATCCACACTCCGGCCGCCGGCACTACGACCCGGTCATCCACGCACCGGTGGTCGACGGCGACGTGCTGCCCGCCGACCCCCTCACCGGTCTGGCCGACGGCCGGGCGCGGAAAGTGGACCTGCTGGTCTGCCACACCGCGGAGGAGTACTGGCTCCTCGACGCCGTGGGCAGCAGCGCGAAGGTCACCACCGAACGGCAACTGGAGGTCTTCGCGGCCGACTTCGGCCTGTCCGAGGCGTTGGTGACCGCGTACCGCACGGGTATGCCGCAGGCGCCGGTCCTGGATGTCTACCTCACGATTCTCGGCGACGTGATGTTCGGCGAGTACAGCCGGCGCCTGGCCGAACGGCACGCCCGCGCGGGTGGCCGGGCCTTCCTGTCCCGATTCGCCCGCCGTCCGAACGCCCCGGGTGCGGTGCCGCGCGCCTGGCACTGCGCGGACGTCCCCTTCGCGTTCGGCAACCTCGATCTCGACGAGGTGCGATTCCTCATCGGCGGCCCACCCGACGACGCGGACCGCCGACTCTCGCAACGCATGGTGCGCACCTGGGCCGCCTTCGCCGCCGACGGCGACCCCGGCTGGCCACCCCTGGACGACACGACCCGGCACACCCACGTCTGGGACACGCGGGACCGGCCCCACGCACCCGTCCACGCACCCTGGACCGACGCGAACTTCGGCCCGCTGTACCCGTGATCCGCGCAGGCCGGGGTTCCGGACTGCCGGGCCCCGGTGATCAAGTGTCCGTATTGCCCTATCGACAGTTTCATGGGATTAACTTAGGCTCACCTAAGTCCCGGCGTGCCGCTCTGTCGACGTGCCCACCTTTCGCATCTTTCGCACGCCTGACAGGCGACTGCCCCGCACGATGGGAGTGGTATGTCGCAGGGTCTTCCTGATGACGCACCGTTGGTCCTCGACCTCGCCGGCTTCCGCCTCGGATCGTTCGACAACGCCGCGCCGGTCGTCCTCGGCGGGCACGGCGTGCGTGTCGATGTGCGGGGCCCGGTCGGGAAGTTCGGCGCTCGTCGGTCGCGTGTCCCCGATGGATCGAAGGGATGACGCGCGTCGATTCGGGCGAGGCCGCCGTCGTACACGTCGTGCCCACCGGCGCGGAGGTCCGGAACCGGCGGGTGCTGGGTCTGGCCGCGCTCGTGGCGGTCCTCGTGGTCGCGGCGCTCGTGTCGTTGGTGGTCGGTGCGCGGGCGTTGAGTCCGGCCGAGGTGTGGCACGGGTTGTTCGCCGCGCCGGACGCGGACCAACGGCAGAACGAGGTCAGGCTCATCGTGCAGACCGTGCGGGTGCCCCGGACGGTGCTCGCGATCGTGGCGGGCGTCGCGCTGGGGGTGGGCGGGGCGTTGATCCAGGGCTACACCCGCAACCCGATCGCCGACACGGGCTTGCTGGGGGTGAACGCCGGGGCCTCCTTCGCGGTGGTCTCGGTGGTCTCCGTGTTCGGGTTCGCCGACCCGACGCAGTACGTCTGGTTCGCCTTTCTCGGCGCGGGTGTTGCCGGTGTCGTCGTGTTCGGGTTGGCCAGTATCGGCCGGGGCGCCGGCAACCCGTTGACGCTCGCACTGGCCGGGCAGGGCATCACGGTGTTCCTCGCGGCGATGACCACCGCGGTCGCGTTGTCGGACAAGGCGTCGCTGAACGCGCTGCGATTGTGGAACTCGGGCTCGGTGACCGGTGTCGGATTCGACGTCATCCGGCCGGCGGCCGTTTTCGTCGGCGTCGGGCTGGTGTTGGCACTGGCCACGCTGCCCACCATCAACCTGCTCAACCTCGGTGACGACGTGGCGCGGGGGCTGGGCGTGAACATCGCGCGAAGCCGGATCATCGGCATCGTCGCGATCACCCTGCTGGCGGGCGCGGCGACCGCGTCGTGCGGTCCGATCGCGTTCCTGGGACTCATGGTGGCCCACGTGGCCCGGTATCTGACCGGGCCGGACTACCGCTGGCTTGTGCCGTACGCGGGTCTGCTCGGGGCCGTCGTGCTCCTGGTCTGCGATGTCGTGGGGCGAGTCGTGGCGCGGCCGGGCGAGTTGGACGCGGGTGTCGTCGTCGCCCTCCTGGGCGCCCCGTTCTTCGCGGCCCTGGTGTGGCGCGGAAAGTTCAAGAGGACATGAGCGCGACAGACGTCGAACGATCGCCGGTGCCGGGTGTACGGCTGGGGCACGTGTCGTTCGTATGGCGACCCCGCATGGTGCTCGTCACGCTGCTGTTGGCGGCGGCGACCTTCCTGGTGTTCTGCCTGTCCATCGGCATCGGGGACTTCCCGATCGGCCTGCCGCAGGTGGTCGCCACCATCTTCGGCCGGGGTGAGCAGGTCGACGAGTTCGTGATCATGGACCTGCGGATGCCGCGTGCCATGGCCGGTCTCGTGGTGGGGATCGCGCTGGGGGTGTCCGGGGCGATCACCCAGTCCATCGCCCGCAATCCGTTGGCCAGCCCGGACGTTCTGGGCGTCACCGGGGGCGCCAGTGCGGTCGCGGTGTTCCTGGTGACGGTCTCGGGTGGGGCGTCCGCGGCGATCACGGGCTCGGTGGGGCTGTCCGCGGCGGCGCTCGCGGGTGGTCTGGGCGCGGGTCTGCTGGTGTACGTCCTGTCGTGGCGGCGCGGGATCGACGGCCTCCGTCTCATCCTGATCGGCATCTCGGTGAGCGCCGTGACACAGGCCGTCACGACCTGGCTGCTGGTCTCCGCCGACATCAGGGATGTGGCCCGGGCCCAGGCGTGGTTGGTCGGCTCGCTGGAGGATCGATCGTGGGACGAGGTCCGGATCGCGCTGTGGTGCATGCTCGTCCTGATGACCGTCGTGGCGGTCGTCGCGTTCCAGTTCAAGCCGCTGCACTTCGGCGACGACGTCGCGGCGGGGCTCGGCGTCCGATACTCGGCGGTGCGCGCGGTCCTGCTGTTGTGCGCGGTACTGCTGGCCGGTGTGGCGGTGAGCGCGGCGGGGCCCGTCCCGTTCGTCGCGCTGGTGGCGCCACAGGTGGCGATGCGTCTGGCGCGATGCCCGACACCACCGATGGTCGCCTCCGGCCTGGTGGGCGCGTTGTTGCTGATCGGCTCGGACCTGGTCGCGCGTACGGCGTTGCCGATCACCCTGCCGGTCGGCGTGGTCACCGCCGCGATCGGCGGCCCGTTCCTCGTGTATCTGCTGGTGCGGGCGAATCTCAGGTAGCCGACACGGGGGACACAGCCGATACAGCGGACACAGCCGACACGGCCGGTGCGGGCAGCCGCGAACCCGGACGAGCCGAGACGGCGGACACAGCGGATCCCGCGGATTCCGCGGGCACATGGTCGGGCAAATCCAAGACAAGGGGACGTAGTGGCCGCTCAGTTCATGACCGAGGTCGAAGGCGGGTCCGAGGTCGACGACGTGTCACGGCTGGCAGCCGAGGGCGTCACGGTGGGGTACGGCGGCCGGGTCGTCATCGACGGCCTCGACGTGGTGATACCGCCGCGGCTGGTCACCACGATCATCGGGCCCAACGGCTGTGGGAAGTCGACCCTGTTGCGGACCCTGTCGCGGCTGCTCAAGCCGACCAAGGGCATGGTCCTGTTGGACGGCGACGACATCGGCAGGCTCAAGACCAAGGAAGTGGCGAAGAAGCTCGGGCTGTTGCCGCAGGCCCCGGTCGCGCCGGAGGGGCTCACCGTGGCCGACCTGGTCGCCACGGGTCGTCATCCGCACCAGAGTTGGCTGCGCCAGTGGTCGTCGGACGACGCCGCCGTGGTGGAGCGCGCGCTGGCCATGACCGGGGTGGCCGACCTGGCGGACCGCCCGGTCGACGCGCTCTCCGGCGGTCAGCGTCAGCGGGTCTGGATCTCGATGACCCTGGTCCAGGGCACCGACCTGCTGCTGCTGGACGAGCCGACCACCTACCTGGACCTGGCGCACGCCATCGACGTACTCGACCTGGTGGACGACCTGCACGAGGCGGGGCGCACCGTGGTCATGGTCCTGCACGATCTCAACCTGGCCACGCGCTACAGCGACAACCTCATCGTGATGAAGGCGGGGGCGATCCTGGCGCAGGGGCATCCGCGGGACGTGATCACCGCCGAGTTGCTGTACGAGGCGTTCGGGCTGCGCGCGCGAGTGATCGACGACCCGGTGGGCGACCGGCCGCTGATCGTGCCGATCGGCCGCACGCACGTGCTGCTCGGCCAGGCGTCCGGTGAAGATCAGAAACAGGAAGACCAACGATAACTTAGGCTAGCCTTGCCTAAGTTGTACCTGTATGGTTTGCCTGCCCTTTAACAAGAGGGGCGGCGAACGGCACGAAAGCAAGGGATTCGGATGCTCCACCATCGAACGACGCGTACGGGGTCCCGGCGACGGTTGGCGGCGATCCTGTCCGCCGCGGCGCTCGGAGTCGGCCTTCTCACGGGTTGTGGTTCCGACTCGGACGACAAGGACAAGAAGGCGGACACGTCGAGCGGCAACGCCCCGGTCGCCGCCGCCGACGGCGTCTTCCCGGTCACGGTGGAGCACGCGTTCGGATCCACGAAGGTGGCCAAGGCCCCCAAGCGGGTCGTCTCCGTCGGCTACACCGACGACCAGGCCATCCTGGCGCTCGGCATCAAGCCGGTCGGCATGGTCGACCAGTACCCCAACCCGCCGGGCAAGACCCCCGACGTCAACACCCAGTGGGCCTGGACCAAGGACAAGTGGGGCGACACCCGCCCCGAGGTCGTGATGAACAACGGGGACTCCGCCCCCAATTACGAGAAGATCGCCGCGCTGCGGCCGGACCTGATCATCGCGGTCTACTCCGAGATCGACCAGGCCGCCTACGACAAGCTCTCCAAGATCGCCCCGACGGTGGGCCGCACCAAGGCCGAGAAAGAGCCGTTCAGCGCGCCGTGGCAGGACAACGCGATCCACATCGCCAAGGCGCTCGGCAAGTCCGACGAGGGCACCAAGATGGTGCGGGGCATCCAGGACAAGCTGGACGCGGCCCGCAAGGCGCACCCGGAGTTCGCGAACCAGACCGCCGTCGCGGTGTCCTGGTACAAGGACTCGCTCGCGCCGTTCACCACCACCGACGTGCGCGGACGACTGCTGACGGGCATCGGCTTCAAGGGCGCGACGGAGATCGACAAGATCGCGGACGGCAAGTTCTTCACGGTGCTCTCCCCCGAGCGCATGGACCTGCTCAACGTCGACCGCGTCTTCGTCATCAACGACCAGGCGGACCTGGACGCGGTGAAGAAGTTCCAGCTCTTCACCAACCTGCCCGCGGTCAAGAACGGGAAGGTGTCGTACCTGCTGGACGGCGAGGGCCCGGCGGTGGGCGCGGCCATGTCCCAGGGCACCTTGTTGTCCCTGCCGTACGCCATCGACGAACTCGTCAAGGCGGCCGGCTAGTCATGTCGATCGGCATAATCCGTCCCCGGTCCGCCTCGGGCCGGGGATGAGTACCACCGACACGCGCCCGGCGCCGGCGAGCCTGCGTACGGCGACCGGACGCCGGGCCACCCGATGGGTCGTGGCGCACTGCCGCGAAGTGCCGTGGCTGACCGCCGGAACCGTGCTCACCACGGTGGCCGGAGCGGCGCTCCAAGTACTTCCCGTGCTCCTGCTCGGCCGGGTGGTCGACGGCGTGATCGAGAGCGAATCGCGCTCGATCCTGGTCACCATCGGACTGCTGCTGGTGGCCGCCGCGCTCCTGGGCGCGGCGGCCGGCGCGGCGTCGACGTACCTGATCGGACGGCTGGGCGCGGACCTGCTCGCGCGGCTGCGCGAAGGCGCGGTCCGGGCCGTGCTGGGCATGCCGAGCGCGCGGATCGAGCAGGTCGGCCGAGGCGACGTGCTCTCCCGGGTCGGCGACGACGTGGCCGTGCTGTCCAAGGGCATCCGAGCGGCCGTCCCCACGGTGTTCTCGGCCGGAGTGCTGGTCGTCATCGCCACGGGCGGGATGTTCGGACTGGACTGGCGACTGGGACTGGCGGGCGCCGGCGCGCTGCCCGCGTACGCGCTGGCCCTGCGCTGGTATCTGCCCCGGTCCGCCCCGCTCTATCGGAAGCAGCGGGTGGCGCAGGCCGACCGTGCGCAGGCGTTGATCAGCGGGTTGGACGGCATCGACACGGTCCGGGCGTACCGCCTCGAGGACACCTTCCGGGAGAAGGTCACCCGCGAGTCGTGGCGCGTGCGCGAACTCGGCATCGAGGTGTTCCGGTTCTTCGGCCGGTTCGTCGGCCGGGAGAACCGCGCCGAGTTCATCGGGCTGGTCCTGATCATCGTGGTCGGATACGCCCTGTTGGAGGCCGATGCCGCCACCCTGGGCGAGGTGTCGGCAGCCCCGCTGATGTTCCATCGGCTGTTCACCCCGCTGGGCTCCATCATGTTCACCTTCGACGAGGCGCAGAAGTCGGGCGCGAGCCTGACCCGGCTGGTCGGGGTGCTGGAGGAGGCGGGCGAGGATCGGCTCGTGGGCGACGCGGGTGTGGCGTCCGCGGGCGTCGGGGCCGCGGAGGGCGTGTCCGCGAGTGTTGCGTCTGCCGGCGTCGGGTCCGCGGAAGCCGCGTCCGCGGGCGCCGCGTTCGTGGACGGCGCGCCGTACTCGGTGACGGTGCGCGGGCTGACGTTTTGTTATCCCGACACCGAGGAGCCGGTTCTGCGGGACGTCGACCTGACGATCCCGGCCGGTGGTTCGCTCGCGCTGGTGGGAGCGACGGGTGCGGGCAAGTCGACGCTGGCCGCGCTGATCGCGGGCATCGGGACGCCGCAGGCCGGCTCGGTGTGCGTGGGGTCGACCGACCTCGCCGATCTGGACGAGGCCGGGGCGCGGGCCCTGGTGAGCATCCTGACCCAGGAGACGCACGTCTTCTCCGGTTCCCTCGCCGACGATCTGCGGCTGGCCGCGCCGGAGGCGACCGACGCCGAACTGAGGCGCGCGTTGCGTACGGTCGGCGCCGACGGGTGGGTCGACGCGCTGCCCGACGGACCGAACACCGCGGTCGGCGAGGGCGGCGAACGCCTGGACGTCACCAAGGTCGCCCAGATCGCGTTGGCCCGGCTGGTGCTGGGCCGGTCGCCGGTGGTGGTGCTCGACGAGTCGACCGCGGAGGCGGGCAGCGCGGGCGCGGCCGAACTGGAGCGGGCCGTACGAGCCGCGTGCGCGGGCCGGACCACGTTGTTCGTGGCGCACCGGCTGACCCAGGCGATGGCGGCGGACCGGATCGCGGTGTTGGACGCGGGACGCGTCGTGGAGGAGGGAACGCACGAGGAGTTGGTGGCGCTGGGCGGGCGCTACGCCCGGCTGTGGCGGGCCTGGCGGGAAGGTGGTTGACGGGCGGCCCCGTCCATCCCGCGAACTCCGCGGACCCTTCGAACCCCGCGAACTCCGCTAACCCTTCGAACCCCGCGAACTCCGCGAACCCTTCGAACCCCGAGAGCTTCGCGAATCCCGCGAACTCCGCCGACCGGAAAGCGAATACCCGTCACCTCGATGAACACTCCCGACACGCAGCGGCCCCGCTCGGGGTCCGCCATCCTGCGGACCGCGATGCGTCGCAACGCCGGCGCCATGACCTGGGGCACCGTCCTCATGGGCATGTACCAGGCGGGCGAGACCGCCTTCCCCATCGCGATCGGTCTGATCGTCGAACACACGTTGCGGGACCGGAGCCTGGGCTCACTCGCCCTGTCGATCGCCGCGCTGGCCGTGATCATCACGACCGTGTCGTTGTCGTGGCGGTTCGGGATGCGCATCCTGCAGAAGGCCAACACGACCGAGGCGCACCACTGGCGGGTGGAGGTCGCGGCGTGCGGTCTCCAGCCGGTGGCCAGGGACGTCGACCTCAAGTCCGGCGAGGTGCTCACCATCGCCACCGAGGACGCCGACCAGACCGCCGACATCATCGAAGTGGTGCCGCTGCTGATCAGCTCCCTGGTCGCGGTACTGGTCGCGGCGGTCGCACTGGGCCTGGCCGACGTCCGGCTCGGCCTGCTGGTGATCGTGGGAACCGTTGCCATCCTGACCATCCTGAGCGTGATGTCCAAGCGCATCGGCGCCAGTACGCGCGAACAGCAGGCCCGGGTGGCCCGGGCGGGCGCGAAGGTCGCCGACCTGATCACCGGCCTGCGCCCGCTGCACGGCTTCGGCGGCAACCACGCGGCGTTCCTGTCCTACCGAAAGGTCAGCGCGGAGGCGCGGCGCCAGGCGATCACCGTCGCCAGGGTGAACGGCGTGTACGCGGGCACCGCCCAGGCCCTCAACGCGATCCTCGCCGTCGCGGTGACCGTGACGGCGGGTCTGCTGGCGTTCGACGGCTCGATCACGATCGGCCAACTCGTGATGGCGGTGGGGCTGGCGCAGTTCATCATGGAACCGCTCAAGCTTTTCTCGGACATGCCGAAATACGTGATGATCGCGCGTGCGTCGGCCGAGCGGATGGCGCTGGTGCTGGCCGCGCCGCCGGTGACCACCCCGGGGCCGGGGCGCCCGGCGGCGGGTGGAGACCTGGAGATCGACTGTGTGCGATACGGGTCGCTGCACAAGGTGAAGTTCCGGGTAGGCCCCGGCGAGTTCGTGGCGCTCGCCGCCTACCAGCCGCGCGCGGCGGCCGAACTCGCGTCGATCCTGGCCGTACACGTCCCGCCCGACGCCTACGAGGGAGTCGTACGGGTCGGCGGGCGGGAGATCGCGGGCCTGTCGATCGAGGCGGTCCGTGAACACATGCTGGTGAACCCGTACGACGGGGAGATCTTCGCGGGCACGCTCCGTACGAACATCGACCCGTCGGGCGGCAGCCGGATGATCCCCGAGGCCGTCGAGGCGTCCATGCTGACCGACGTCGTCGCCCTGCACCGCGAAGGACTCGACTACGGCGTCCGCGACCGCGGCGCGAACCTGTCCGGAGGCCAGCGGCAACGGCTTTCCCTGGCCCGCGCCCTCGCCGCCGACACCGACGTCCTCGTCCTGCACAACCCGACGACGGCCGTCGACGCGGTCACCGAACAGCTCATCGCGCGCAACATCGCGAAGCTGCGCCGAGGCCGCACGACCGTCGTGATCACCGGCAGCCCGGCCCTCCTGGACGTCGCGGACCGGGTCCTGGTCCTGGACGACGGCGTCATCACGGCCGAGGACACCCATCGGAACCTACTTGCCACGGACGCGGACTACTGCTCGGCCGTGGCTCGATGACCCGGGGGCGACGACTCACCGTGTGGCGGACGATCGATGGTGCGGGCGCCGATCGATGGTGTGGGTGCCGATCGATCGGGTGGATGTCGATCGGCGGGTGTCCTGCGGGAGGATGACCCGCATGCAATTCCTCTTGATCGCTCACGACGGAACCGACGAACACGCCGCGGCCCGTCGACTCGCGGCCAGGCCGCGTCACATCGAACTCGGCGACACGATGGTTGCCGCGGGACGAATGTTGTTCGGTACCGCGATCCTCGACGCCGATGGACGGATGATCGGATCGATGTTGGTCCTGGACTTCCCCACGCGCGCCGAACTCGACGCCTGGTTGACGGTCGAGCCGTACATGACCGGCGATGTCTGGCGGGACGTCGACATTCGCCCGTGTGCGGTGGGGCCGTCCTTCGCCGGCGTGGCGGGGCCTCGGCCGGGGGCGCGCTGAGCGCACCCGACGCCGTCATATCGGCGGGCGCCGTTCGCGTACGGTGACGGCGTCCCGGCCGAGTGGGTCCATCGCGACGGCGGTGCGCGGTGCGACCACGGCAATGCCGCGCGATCGCCGGGATCGGCGTCAGCGCGCGAACTTCGCGACGGCGGCCGGGGTGACCGGGGTGAAGAAGTTGACGAGGTTGCCGTCCGGGTCGCGGAACAGGAGCGCACGGTTGCCCCAGGGCATCGTGGTGGGCTCGTTGACGAAGTCCGCCACGAAGCCGGTCAGGTTCCGGTGCACGCCGTCCACGTCGTCGACGAGGAATTCGATGATGACGCTGCGGTTGTCCGCCGGGTGGGCGGAGCCGGGCGCGAACAGGGGGACGGTGCGGGTGCCGGCGATCGCCAGGGTGGCCGAGGCGGTCCTGAGTTCGGCGAAGTCCTCGGTGGCCCAGTCCGCCCGCACGCCGGTGGCGCGCTCGTAGAAGTCGACGAGGCGGGCCACGTCGGCCGTGATGATGCGGATCGAGACGAAGTTCATGGGGACTCTCCCGGCTGGTGATCGGTGATCGGTGATCGGTCGGTGCTTGCGATCACACGCTACGATCGATACCGGACACAATCCGCCCGGTATTCACGGGAGACTTTCGGTCATGGCCCGACCCACCGCTCGCGTGCTCACCCTGCTGGAGCTCCTGCAAGGCGGCGGCCTGCGAACGGTGGCCGAACTCGCCGAGCGGCTCGGTGTCGACGAGCGCACGGTGCGTCGGTACGTCGACCACCTCATCGATCTCGACGTACCGGTCGAGTCCGTGCGTGGCCGCTATGGCGGCTACCGCCTGGCTTCCGGCTACCGCATGCCACCGCTGATGCTGAGCGACGACGAGGCGCTCGCTGTACTGCTCGGACTGATCGCGGGCCGGCGGGCCGGTCTGGCGACGACCACCGGCACGGCCGGCGAGACGGCGGCGGCGAAGATCCGGCGAGTACTGCCCGAGCGGCTGCGACACAGGCTCGACGCTGTACTGGGCACGCTCGCCTTCACCGCCGAACCCGGCGAGCCGACCGTCCCGGAGAGCGCGGTCCTGCTCTCGGTCGCCGACGCGGTGCGCCATCACCGGCCGATCTCGATCCGGTACATCGCCGCCGACGGCCGACGCAGCGAACGCACGCTGCACCCGTACGGTCTCGTCGCCCACTCGGGCAGGTGGTACGTGACGGGCGCGGACGTCGCGGTGGGTGAGGAGCGGACGTTCCGGCTGGATCGCATCGCCGGCGCGCGGACCCTGCCGGGCGCGTTCGAGCCGCCTGCCGAGTTCGACCCGGCGGAGCGCGTTTTGACCGGGTTGGCCGGCACTCCGTACCGGCACGAGGTGACCCTGCGGATCCAGGGGACAGCCGAGCAGATCCACACCCGACTTCCCGCCGGGATCGCGATCGTGTCGGAGTCGCCACCCGAGACCGACGCGGATTCCGACGCCGGGCACTGGTCCCGTGTCGAGCTGCGCGTGGAACGACTCGACTGGCTGCCCGCCGTGCTCGCGTCGCTGGACCGGCCGTTCCGCGTCGAGCGACCGGATCAACTCCGCGACCTCGTCGTGGCGCTGGCCGACCGGCTCACGGACTCGGCTCGGCGAACCCCGCCGCAGGCGTGAGGGACGGCGGTGGCCGGAACCGTGTCGGGCCCGGCTCGGCCCGCTTGCGTAGAGTCTTCGGGTCCGGGTCACCGCCGTACAGCTCGGCAGCGCGTTGTTCGCCACCGCCCTCGCCCGGGAGGCGGCCGTGCCGTGGCGGATCGGCGACCGCGGGCTTGCGCTTCCCGGCACCGGCACCGGCATCGCGCCGTACGTTCATGCCCGGGCCTGACCTGAACCGGCGTCGATCGACCGCCGGGTTGGGCGGAGGAGGGAAGCGGGAAGGCTCTCGACGATGGTCCGTCGGGTCGAGGGGGAATGTCCGTGGTACGCAGGGGTGGTTCGGGTACGAGTGCGCAAAAGGGTCATCCGTTCGGTCGTCGGCCCTCCGGCGGGTGGGCCGATGTGGTGTGGGACTGGTCGAAGTCCGGTACCCGACACGCGGCCTTGAACCGGGTGTTACGCCGGCTTCCCGGTGTCGGGTCGGCGACCGCGTACCGGTTCGGCCTGGTGGAGCGGGCACACTACGCGTACGGGGTGCGCCGGGCCACCGAGTCGGCCGCGCGTCTGGGGCATCGGGGCGTGACGGTCGTGGAGTTCGGGGTGGCCGGCGGCAACGGGCTGTTGGCCCTCGCCGAGCACGCCCGCTACTACGCCGCCGCCACGGGCGTCGCGGTGCGGGTGGTCGGCTTCGACGGCGGGGCGGGTATGCCGCCGGCCAAGGATCCCCGGGATCTGCCCTATCTGTTCGGTCCCGGCTTCTACACGATGGACCACGAGCGATTGCACCGCCGGCTGGGCGAGACCGAGTTGGTGATCGGCGACCTCGCGCGGACGTTGCCGGACTACCTCGACACCCACGAGCGCGAACTGCGGGCCCACCCGGTCGGGTTCATCTCCCTGGACCTGGATCACTACACCTCCACGGCGACCGCGCTGGATCTCTTCCGCCGGCCCGGCCACGGCCACCTGTTGCCCCGGGTCACCTGTTACCTCGACGATCTCCCGGGCACCATCGACCGGATCGGCGAGGCCGCCGCGATCGCCGAATTCAACGCCGCCCACCCGGACCGGGTGATCGGCCGCGTCCTGGGCCTGCGCGCGTTCACGCCCCTCGACCCCCCGTGGGCCGACCAGATCTACGTCCACCACCGCTTGGACCACCCCGACTACGCAACCCTGGAAGTCGGCGCCACCGGCGACCGCCTGCCCCTCACACCCTGACGGCCGGAAGCGCGGGCGCGGCTCAGGGGGTCGAGTCGCGCCACTCGCGCCAGGTGAGGCCGCGCGGGGCCAGCTCGGTGGCGTGGAAGGCGGTCCAGGTGGTGGTGTTGGGTCCGGCGCTCGGGGCGTCGGGGGCGCTGGTGTACAGCGGGTGCCGGGTGCGTACGAGGTCGGCCAGCCACGGTTCCAGCGCGTCGAAGCCGTCCAGCGTCCATGCGCGCGCGTGGTAGACGAGGCTGCCCGGCGTCTCGCTCTCCGCGATGCCCATCGCGGGCACGTACGGGCAGATCCGGCTCCAGCAGTTGGTGACCGGCATCGCTCCCGTCCGGGCGCCGGCGTCCGTACCGGAGTATGCGCGGGCGTCGTCCTCGTGCACGAGGAAGTCGAACAACTCCCATGACGTGTAGGTCGAGTTCGCGAGGCCGAAGTCGTCGTCCACGCCGTATCGGTCGGCGAGGCGGTAGACGGGAGGCACGTCCAGGGTCCACACCAGGTTGCGGTGCACCCGCCGCGGCGCGACGGAGCCGGCCAGCGGAACCTCGGCGGGGCCGAACAGCGCGAACAGGGCGCCGGCGCGGATGCGATACGACAACTGCACGCGGTCGTTGGCGATCGGCGGAAGCGGACGGGTCCGCCCGTCGAGCGGGTTCGTCCACTCCGTCAGGACGTTGCCGTCCTTCGGATCGGTGTAGAAGACGATCTCGCGCGAGACCATGTGCAGGTCGTCGGTGCCCGGCGTGTGGACGAGCCGGCGAATGTTGTAGCCCTCGACGCCGAACAGCGCCCGGCCGTGCGGGAATGCCTTGCCGTGAACGTCACCGGGCACGTGGTTGTGCACGGTTCCGCTGATGCGATAGAGCATGTCGCGGCCATCGGGACGGCCGAGCAGCCGCACGAAGAGTCGGGCGTTCGCGTCGTCGAGCGACGCGATCAGGGCCTCGGGCGATGTCTTGCCGGCTTCCATACGCGGTGTCCGTCCACTCGTCTCGATCCTGTCCGGCCACATCATTTCGCGGAATCCGAACCCCGGGCGCCGTCGCACGGGATCTCGCCGTCGATGCGTGCGAAGGAGAACAGATATATTCCTTGACTCGAATATTCGCTGTCGTGAATACTGCTTGGCATGGACGCACTCCTCACCGCACTGGCCGATCCGGCCCGATGGCGGCTCGTGAGCCTGCTGGCCGAGCGACCCCGCTCGGTCGGTGTCCTCGCCCAACTCGCCGACGCACGCCAGCCGCAGACCACCAAGCACCTGCAGACCCTCGAGCGCGCCGGCGTGGTCACCTCGCAGCGCACCGGCCAGCGCCGCGTGTACGCCCTCCAGCCGGGCCCGCTGCGGGACCTGGCGGCCGCACTCGTGCGGCTCGCCGACACCGCGGAACGGGTCACCGGTCCCGACTCGCCCTACGACCGCCACGGGCTCAGCCTGCGCGCCGAGCGGCTCGCCGCGGACGAGACGGGGTGGGCCGACGGCCGCTCGTTCGGGTTCCGCCGGTCGCTGCCCGGACGCCCGGAGTCGGTCTGGCGCCACCTGACCGAGACCGCCCCGCTCTCCCGCTGGTGGACGCCGGACGACCTGCGGGTCTCCGAACTCGTCTTCGAGGCGCGACCGGGCGGGCGGGTCGTCCTGGAGTACCGCGATGCCGAGGACGTCGACGGCTCCGAGCCGGTCGCCGGGCGGGCGGAGGGAGTCGTCGAGGACGTCCGCCCCGGTGAGCGCCTCGCCTACCGGCTCTCCCCGCTGCTTCCCGACGGCGGCCTCGCCTTCACCTCCCATGTCGAACTCGTGCTCCGGCCCACCGATACCGGCACGGACCTCGACGCGCACTGGCGGATCACCGACAGCACCGTCGACTCCGCGGACTTCGTCGCCGGCATCGAGATCGGCTTCGGGCAGAGCCTCGACAAGCTGGCGGCGATCCTCGCCGCCGACGCACAGAACACCGTCGGGACCGGCAACGGCATCGACGACACCGACGGCACCGACGACACCGAGCACGACACCCGCACAAGGAGCACGAAATGACCGAGCAGACCGCCAACCGCAGGGTCGTCACCAACATCGCCCTCTCCCTCGACGGCCACTACGCCGGGCCGGACAACCCGCTCGACATGAGCTGGGTGATGCCGTACGCGCACACCGACGTCGCCCGCGACCACATGACCGCCCTCTGCGAACCGGCCACGACGGCCCTGCTCGGGCGGGTCAACGCCGAGGGGTTCCTCGGCTTCTGGCCCACCGTCATCGACATGGAGGGCGCCGACCCGCGCGACGTGGGCTTCGCGAAGTGGCTCGTCGACGCCGAGAAGGTGGTCCTCTCCGGCAGCCTCGACCACGCGCCCTGGGAGCGGACCACGATCGTCGACAAGCCGACCGCCGAGGCGATCAAGGACCTCCGGGCGACCGAGGGCGGCGACATCCTCGTACTGGCCAGCGCGAGCGTCATCAAGGCCCTGCTGGCCGCTGACGAGGTCGACCGCCTCGCGCTCACGGTCTTCCCCCTCTTCCTCGGCGGCGGACCGCGCCTGTTCGACGACGGCCTGCCCGCGGGGAAGTGGGAACTCGTCAGCCAGACCGCGGGCGAACACGGCACGGTGTCCGTCGTCTACGACCGAATCCGCTGACCCGGCCGATCGAGAGCACCACCGCGACCGCGCCATGGACCCCGTACGTACAAGGCTGCCCCGCACGGCCACAGGCCCCGGAACCCGTGTTCGGGTTCCGGGGCCTGGGTGGGTGCCGTCGGCATGGTCGCCGCTCGGCCAATGGTTCAGGCCGTGGCCGGGTGCCGGTCGTCGCTCACAGGCCGCGGGCCAGGCGGTCGGTCAGCAGACGGGTGAAGCGGGCCGGGTCGGGCAGGTCGCCGCCCTCGGCGAGCAGCGCGCCGCCGTAGACCAGCTCGACGACGTCCGCCAGCGCCGGGTCGTCGGCGTTCGCCTCGTGCGCCGAGCGCAGCGCGGTGATCAGCGGGTGCGCCGGGTTGAGCTCCAGGATGCGCTTGACCGGGGGCATCTGTTGCCCCATCGCCCGGTACATCTTCTCCAGGGTCGGGGTCATGTCGTTGGCGTCGCCGACGATGCACGCCGCCGACGTGGTCAGCCGCGACGACAGCCGGACCTGCTTCACCTGTTCGGACAGCGTCGTGGTCAACCACGGCAGCAGGGCGGCGAAGTCCTGCTCGCGCTTGGCCTTCTCCGACCCGGCCTCCTCGTCGCCGTCGGCCGGCTCGTCGAGGTCCACCTGTCCCTTGGCGATGGACTGGAGGCTGTGCCCGTCGAAGGCCGGGACCTGGTCGACCCAGACCTCGTCGACCGGGTCGGTGAGGATCAGGACCTCGTACCCCTTGGCGGTGAAGGCCTCCATGTGCGGCGAGTTCTCCACCATCGCGCGGGTCTCGCCGGTCAGGTAGTAGATCGCGTCCTGACCGTCCTTCATGCGCTCGACGTACTCGCGCAGCGTGGTGGTCTTCTCCGCGTCGTGCGTGGAGGCGGCCGACACCAGCTCCAGGATGGCCTCGGTGTTGTCGGGGTCCTCGAAGAGGCCCTCCTTCAGCGCGCGGCCGAACTGGGCCCAGAACGTCGCGTAGCGCTCGGCGTCCTTGGCCTGCATGTCCTTGATCGCGCCGAGGACCTTCTTGACCAGGCGCCGGCGCACGCCGCGAATCTGCCGGTCCTGCTGCAGGATCTCGCGGGAGATGTTCAGCGACAGGTCGTGCGCGTCCACGACACCCTTGACGAAGCGCAGGTAGTTCGGCATCAGCGCTTCGCAGTCGTCCATGATGAACACGCGCTTGACGTACAGTTGCACGCCGCTCTTGGTCTCGCGGGAGAACAGGTCGAACGGTGCCTGCGAGGGGATGAACAGCAGCGCCTCGTACTCGAAGTTGCCCTCGGCGCGCATGTGGATGGTCTCGGCCGGGTCGAGCCGGTCGTGGCTGATCTGCTGGTAGAACTCGCTGTACTCGGCCTCGGTCACCTCGCTGCGCGGCCGGGCCCACAGCGCCTTCATCGAGTTGAGCGTGTCGACCCCGTGCGTGGTGACGCCGTCGGCGTCGGTGCGCTCGGTGGCCATCCGGATCGGCCAGCGGATGAAGTCCGAGTACTGCTTGACGATCTGGCGGATCTTCCAATCGGCCAGGTAGTCGGCCAGCCCGTCCTCGCTGTCGGCGGTCTTGAGGTGGAGGGTGACCGAGGTGCCCACGGGCAGGTCGTCGACGGCCCCGATGGTGTAGGTGCCCTCGCCGTCGGACTCCCACTCGGTGCCGGCCTCGGTGCCGGCCCGCCTGGTGCGCAGGGTGACCTTGTCGGCGACCATGAACGCCGAGTAGAAGCCGACGCCGAACTGCCCGATCAGGCTCTGCGCCGCGACGGTGTCCTTGGCGTCCTTGGCTTCCTTGATCTTCTCCAGCAGACCGGCGGTGCCGGACTTGGCGATCGTGCCGATCAGGTCCACGATGTCGTCCCGGCTCATGCCGATCCCGGTGTCGCGGACGGTCAGCGTGCGGGCGTCCTTGTCCACGACCAAGGCGATGTGCAGGTCGGACGTGTCGACCTCGAGGTCGGAGTCGATCAGGGACTCCAGCCGCAGCTTGTCCAGTGCGTCGGAGGCGTTCGAGATCAGCTCGCGCAGGAAGATGTCCTTGTTCGAGTAGATCGAGTGGATCACCAACTGGAGCAACTGACGGGTCTCGGCCTGGAATTCCAGCGTTTCGACGCTGCTACCCACCCTGGGGTCTCCTTTCGGGATGAAACATGTCGGGATGCAAACATGACGATGTACCGATATGGCGTGGACCGGGAACACGCGGGACGTTCACCGCTGCCGTGTCCGGCGGCGGTGATCGCACGCCCGGCGCACCTCGGCGGTGCTGCGCACCACCGCGCCGACCCGCTCGGCCAGCGCGGGATGGCCGGGCTGTAGATGGCCGCGGGCCTGGGCCAGCGGACCCAGCAGGTCCGCGGGATCGTCCCGGCCCAGCGCCCGCCGGAGCGCGGCCAGTTCGGGTTCGGCACCGACCGGCAGGTCGGTCAGGGCGCCGATCTGCCCGGCCAATTGCCGCAGGCCGGCGGCATGCGTCCGAGCCCAGCCGGCCACCGCCCGGTCACCGGCCCGCCGGTCCCGCTCGGCGGCCACCCGCTGGTCGCCGGTGGCCGTCGAACCGTCGGGTGCGGGTCGAAGCCGCAGGTAGCGCCGCTCGGCCGCCTGCCGGCCGGCCACGCCCAGGGCCGGCGCCAGATCCGCCCAGCTTGTGCCCAACCGCCGGGCGGCCTCGATCAGATCGGGCTCCCAGCCGGCGATCTCCAGGCGCAGCTCGCGCAGCAGTGTCAGCGCGACCAGCACCTGGTGCGCGCTCAGCGGCGGGTCGGACGTACCGGGTGGACGCGTCGGCTCCCCGACCGCGCGCATCGCGTCCCGGATCCGTCCGAGGGCCACACCGGTGTCCAAGCCGGTCGGGGCGGCAGGGACACGGCCGGATGCCGTGCCGAACGTCGGCCCCGGGTCGCGCTCGTCGTACCCCATGTCCGTGTGCCCCGTCCCCTCGCGCCCCATCCTCTTGGTGCCCCGAGGGAGTCGTCTCCTCGGTCGGAGTCGTCTCCTCGGTGACGCCACATCGTGTCGTCGTAGCGACGACACGATAGGGCGGAGTGTGCGAGCGCGTCCAGACGCTCACGGTTGGTGAGCATCTCGGCGTGCCCCTGGGGCACGGGTGATCGCGGATGGGATGGGAACTCCGCGTGACGTCGGTGCCCTCGCCGTATGAGGATGTCCACATGTCAGACAACAGCCCCTCGTTGCCCCGTCAGGTCGCCGACGCGTACGTCGACGAACTCATCGCGCTCGACCCGGTCATCGGGACCTACCTCGGTGTCCCGGCCAGCTCCGCCAAGCTGCCCGATCTCTCCCCCGCCGGCCAGGAGGCGCGCGCCGAACTCGCGCGGGCCACCCTCGCCAGGCTCGCCGAAGCCGAGCAACTGCCCGGCGCGGACGACGACATCGAGCGGCGCTGCGCGCGCCTGCTCCGCGAGCGGCTGACCGCGCAACTCGCGGTGCACGAGGCCGGCGAGGGCCTGCGCACCGTCGGCAACCTCGGTACGCCGCTGCACGAGGTCCGCGAGGTGTTCCCGGTGACGCCCGCCGAGACCGAGCAGGACTGGGCCGCGATCGCCGAGCGCCTGCGCGCGGTGCCGGGCGCGCTGGAGGGCTACCGCGCCTCGCTCGCCCTGGGCCTGGAGCGCAAGCTGTACGCGAGCCCTCGCCCGACCGCGACGTGCGTCGAGCAGCTCGGCGAGTGGGCCGACACCGACGGCAACGGCCGCGGCTGGTTCGAGGACTTCGCCTCCGCCGGACCCGAGGCCCTGCGCACCGAACTCGACGAGTCCGCACGCGCCGCCACCGCCGCCGTCACGGCGCTGCGCGACTGGATGCGGGACGTGTACGCGCCCACCATCGCCGACGCGCCCGACATCGTCGGGCGCGAACGGTACGCCCTGTGGTCGCGCTTCTTCAACGGCACGGACCTCGATCTGGACGAGGCCTACGCCTACGGCTGGTCGGAGTACCACCGCATCCTGGGCGAGATGCGGGAGGAGGCCGAGAAGGTCCTCCCCGGCGCCGCGACGCCGTGGGTCGCGCTCGCCCACCTCGACGAGCACGGCACACACATCGAAGGCGTCGACGAGGTCCAGGCCTGGCTGCAGGGCCTGATGGACCAGGCGATCGACCGCCTCGACGGCACACACTTCGAACTCGCGCCGCAGGTGCGCAAGGTCGAGTCGTGCATCGCCCCGCCCGGGAGCGCCGCCGCGCCGTACTACACGCCGCCGTCCGAGGACTTCTCCCGTCCGGGCCGCACGTGGCTGCCGACCATGGGCCGGACCAGATTCCCGGTCTACGACCTCGTGTCGACCTGGTACCACGAGGGTGTGCCCGGCCACCACCTCCAGCTCGCGCAGTGGACGCTCGTCGCGGGCAACCTGTCCCGCTACCAGGCCACCATCGGTGGGGTGAGCGCCAACGCCGAGGGCTGGGCACTGTACGCCGAGCGCCTGATGGACGAACTCGGCTTCCTCACCGACGCCGAGCAGCGCCTGGGCTACCTCGACGCCCAGATGATGCGCGCCACCCGCGTCATCGTCGACATCGGGATGCATCTGGAGCTGGAGATCCCCGCGGACTCCCCGTTCCACCCCGGCGAGCGCTGGACCCCGGAACTGGCGCAGGAGTTCTTCGGTATGCACAGCAGCCGGCCCGCCGACTTCGTGGAGAGCGAGCTCACCCGCTATCTGACCATCCCCGGCCAGGCCATCGGCTACAAGCTCGGCGAACGCGTCTGGCTCCTGGGTCGCGAGAACGCCCGGAAGGCCCATGGCGCGGCCTTCGACTTGAAGGCCTGGCACATGGCGGCGTTGTCGCAGGGTTCGCTGGGGCTCGACGATCTGGCGGACGAGCTGTCCTCGGTGCCGGCTCCGTAGTACCGCGGATCGAGCCGGGGGGGGGGGCGGGGGGGGGCCCCGCCCGGGGGGGGGGGGGGGGGGGGGAGGC
>NZ_JBSFEO010000059.1:0-72670 GCF_053594475.1 Embleya sp. NPDC001921 | reverse complement strand
GACGGTGGCGTCCAGGCCGTGCATGACGGCGGTTTCGAGGCCGCCGTAGCCGGAGCACAGGGAACCGATGGTGAGGGTCACGCAGCGGCCCTCCGTCCCGCGCGCTCGTCGGCGATCAGGGCCCACTCGTCGGCGACGGTCGCGGCCTCGATGTAGGCGTTGGCGTCGGTTCCGGCGTGCAGGATCTCGGCGACCCGAGCCGCGTCCACCGCGCGTTGGGCGGCGGAGACGGCGTGCAGTCCGGCGGCGGCCAGGCGGGTCTCCCAGCGGATCTGGGTCAGGGACCGCAGGTCGGTGGTCGTGGCGGTCACTTCGTTGCTCCGATCACGCGCAGCGCACCGGTTCGGGCGCGGACTTTCTCGGCGGCTTCCTCCCGGCCTGGCGAGGAGTCGATGCCGCCGATGTACTGGGTGCCGTCGGGGTCTTGGCAGGAGTCGATCCACGCGAGGCCGTGGCCGTCGATGTAGATCCGGCGGCGGTTGTCGCTCGGCTTGCGCGGGGCGACGGCGTCGTAGATGGCGCGGCGCATGGCGACGTAGTCGTCCACGGTGAGCCCGTCGACGATCGGGATGTCTGCGGCTTCGGCGGCGGCGCGGGAGATCTCGGCGAGAGCAAGGGCCTGGTCCCGCTGCTCGCGCAGTTCACGAGTTGTGTCCCCGTTCGCCGCCGCGGCGAGTTGCTGCTCGAGGTCGACGGCGATCGCGCGGGCCTGGTCGCGTTCGGCGGCGAGGGTGTCTGCGGCGGCGGCCCGCTCGGCGAGGCGCCGGGCCCCGTTGCGGAGTTGCTCCACCTCGAGGGTGCGGTCGAAGACATGCTGGATGTGCCGGGCGCGTTCGGCGAGGAGGCCATGCAGGCGGCGGCGGGTGATCAGGCGGATCATCGGGTCCTCCGGTGCTGTCCGTGGGGGTGGCGGAGCGAGCGGGTGATCTCGATCCCGGCGCCGGCGAGGGAGATCCCGAGGATCACCAGGACTCCGGAGACTGCGGCGATGACGGCCGGGAACCACAGGGCGGCGATCACGTGTCACCTCGCTCGTCGGTGTTGCGCTCGGCGGCGTTGCGGGCCTTCGCGGCGCGCAGGGTGGCGACGGTGCAGATCAGGAACGCGAGGTAGGCGAGAACGCCGGTGACGATCACGTCGCGCCCCCGATCAGGTCGGCGGCCCAGGAGCCGCAGCGGGTGTACAGCTCGTCGGGGCCCCAGTTGGCGTCGTCGGCGACGTAGTCCAGCTCGGCCAGCACGCGCGGGTGCGGGACGGTGGTGATGACGTGGGCGCGGGCCGGGGTGCGGGGGCCCCGCCCGGCCGGGATGACCCGGCCGAGCAGGGTGCGCAGAGAGGCGGCCATCAGAACGGCGCCCCGTCGTGGTACTTGTGCGCGCCGAGCGGGGAGTGCCCGGCAAGGCGCGCCCACTCGGTGACGTGCTCTCCGTCCCCCACGTACCGGTCGGCCAGCAGGCCGCCCTGCACGGCCGCCGTGGCAAGTTGCGCGTAAGCGTTCGCGCCGGCGGTGAGCAGCTCGACCCGGCGGAACGCGTCCGCCCGCTCGATCGGATTCGAGGCCGACGAGCCTCGGGCCATCCAGTTGTCGGCGGCAGCGAGCATCTCCGCCGCCTGGTGGTAGGCGGCCAGCCCGGTCAGCAACTTCGGGGCGGTCATTCGGCACCACCGATCGCGGGCAGCACCAGGTGGGCCAACTCGCCCGCCTGCCAGGCGGCGCCGATTGCCGCCCGGCCCTCCGCGCTCAGCCGAACCGAATGCGTCCGCGAGCGCGTCGCCTTGATCTCGACACCGGGCACCTTGTGGATCTCGCCGGTCTCGGAATCGACGATCTGCGGCGTGTCCGCCGCCGTGATCTCCGCGAGGATCTTGGTGATGAACGCGGCCCGGACTTCAGTCACCATGCGGCGCTCGATCTCGGTCTTGTAGTTCTCCCGCACCCACTCGAGGAACGCGGCCGGGTCGGTCACTCGGGCCTCGGGCTTGGGGTCGGTCAGCGACACTGTGCCGACCTTCGTGCCGTCGGGAAGCGTCGCTGCGACCTGCTGCACGCCCTTGTTCGTCGTGTCGAGCGCGGTCTGCGTCTCGGCCTTTACGGCCTTGAGTTCGTCGCCGATGGCGTCGTGCAGCGCCTTCAGTACGGCTTCGCGCTGGGCCAGGTCGTTGATGTTCATGCCGCCGCCAGCAGCAGGTCGCGCATCTCGCGCAGCTCGGACACGGTCGCCTCGATGATCAGGTGGCCGTAGGACTGCTCGAAGTCGCGGTCGACGATGTGCTGCTCGACCGGCACCGTTGCCGCCGCGTCGTACACCTCGCCCAAGGCAACCGCGAACTCGTCGGCGTCCTCCGGCACCAGCTCGCTCTCGAAGACCTCGTCGTCGCCGCCCGGCGTCGGGTTCTTGTCGGACACCTCGTCGGCCTTGGCGAGCCGCTGCCCCACCTCGTACAGGCAGCCGCCCAACTCGCCCCAGGTGCCGTCCGCCGCGGAGACCCGCTCGGACAGCAGACCCTCGGCCTTGGCCCGGTCGTAGATCTCGCGGACCTTGGCCCGGTCCGTCATGGCGCTCGCCTGGTCGGCGATGACCTGGGCGGGGCTCGGCGGTGCCGGCGTCTCCCACACGTCGCCGTCGGCCTGCCGCGACCGCACCGCCTGCGGACCGTCCCACGCTGCCTGGACGATCGGCTCGCCCTCGGCGTCGACCTCCGCACCCAACTCCTCGGGGGTGTAGTGCAGTCCGAAGAGGACTTCCTCGCAGGCGTCGCGGGCCACCTGGCTGATCGCACGAGCCTTGAGCATCGACGCCGCGTACTTCTTCCAGACGTCCTTGTTGAGGAGCCCGGCGTCCTGCGCGTTCGGGTTCCCGTCGGCGTTCCTGTTGAGTTCCCACGTGACCTGGAAGGTGTAGTCCGGGTCGTCGGAGCGGATGATCATCGCGGTGGCGCGGAGGGCGTTGCCCTGCACCCGCAGCTTGTGGCCGGCCCGCCGGACCAGGCCGCCGATCAGCGCGGCCGAGGCGCTCGGCTTGCCCTCGATGACGTGGATGCCGGTGATGGCCGCCATCGACGAAATGTTGAGGGTCTCGCCGTACTCGATCGCGTACAACACGTTCGCGGGCTGCCGGCGGTAGGAGGTGGGCAGGAGCCCGGCTTGCGCAAGCTCGTTGGCGTAGGCGATCTTCTCGGGCAGCGTCGGTCGCGCGGTCGTGCGCACCAGTTCGGTGGTCGTCACTCGTCGTCTCCTTCGTCGTCCCGCACGAGCCCGCGGCAGCAGCCGGCGGGGCAGTCGAGCGCGGGGTTGTACGGGCTGATGCCGGTCTCCCGGTAGGTGTCGCAGGGGGCCCAGCCGTCCGCGGGGGCCGCCGCCGCCCTGGGGGGCAGGGCAGCGGCGGCAGTCGAGGCGGTCACGCGGTGGCCTCGGCGCGCTCGGAACACACGTACCGAGAGGCGGGGTTGAGGTCCTCGCCCGGCTGCCACTGCGCCGGTGTGAACCCCGCCCAGCCCAGGACCAGCAGGAAGCAGGCGTTCGCGTAGTCACCCCTGCGGGCGGCCTCGTCGTGAACACAGGTCGAGCAGTGCTCCTGCTGCCACCGGCTCAGCTCGGCGCCGTTGCTGAACGCGGGCTCGTCGGCGGCCTCGGATTCCAGCGCGTTGAAGTCGTCGAGGTTCACGAGGCGTTCCCGACTGTCGCCGGGATCGCGCGGTGCAGGTCGTACCGGCGGATGCCGTCCACCGCCGCGTGACACGACCACATGTACCGCCAGTCGTGAGCGCGCAAGTCCCAGTCCCCGGTGCCCCGGAACCGGAACGCGTCAGCCTCCACCGCGCCCTCCGGCCGGTACCTGAACTGGTGCAGGGCGTGCCGCGCACCGTCCTCGGTGCTGGTGTCGTAGTGCGTCCAGAAGCCGTCGATCTCCGACTTCCACACCGCCGTCACGCCCGGCCAGTACGGCTCGGCCGTCGCGAGGTACTCGGCGACGCGCTTCTCGAACAGCTCCCAGGAGAACCCCACGACCGGCTCACCGGCCGCGATGATCTTCTCCGCCCAGTAGTCGAAGTTCGGGCCGGCACCGGAGGACTCGCGGACCAGCGCGAACATGTCCACGGTCGGCGAGACCGAGAACACGTAGGTGCCGACGGAGCCGTTGACGACGAGCTTGTGCGGCCAGGTCGTCAGCGACCACCAGTCGTGGCTGCCGTCCGGGTCCGCGAAACGGAGGTGCCTGTACAGGCCGTCGTCGTGCAGGACGGTCATCTCGTGCAAGGCCGTCTCGCGCTTGAAGCGCTCGGCGATGTCCTCGGTCGTCACGCGGCACCACCCGACTCGGCCGCGACAGCAGCCGACTCCAGGGCGGCGAGGACCTGCTCGGCCGTCTGCCACGGCCGGTCGTTCCAGACCCCGATCGCGCTGACCGGCTCCACGTAGGGACGGCCGGACACGAGCCGATCGGCCAGGAACCTCTCGGCCTTGTCCAGCAGGACCGAACCCTGCGACTGAATCGGGTCTCCCGTCACGGCCACACGGAGGGCACCCGCCATGCACACCGGGCAGTCGGACGGACGCGGGGCCACGGACGCGCCGTAGAAGCCGCCCTGATGCCAGCCGTTGGTCCTGATCACTTCGATCGCCCGCCGGTACGCGGAGGGCAGGTCGGTGGGTGTCGTCATCGGGTCGTCTCCCCGGTCGTCGTGTCGGTGGTGATCGCGGGCCGCGGCGGCGGGGGCGCCAGCGCCAGCAGGCGGGCCTCCCGGGCGGGCACATAGGCGGCGAACTCGTCGCGCTCCCACGGCTCCCAGCGCGCCGGCGAGCCGTGCATGTCCTCGAACTCGTTCAGCGCCTGCGCGTGGGCGCGCTCCTCCGGCGTCACCGGACACCACCCGCGGGCGGGCACGACGGGGCGCACGCGAACACCTGGCCGAAGCCCGTCGCGCGGCCGGCCGGAGCCGACACCGCGGGCAGCAGCTCGCCGCAGCGGACACACGCCGTGCCGTCCAACTGGGCAGGCGACAGGTCATCCGCGGGCCACAACACGCCCGGGTCACAACCCGGCCGGCCCGAGCACACCCACCGGCCGCCGGCCAAGCCGTCGTAGTGCGGCCAATCCCGGCTACCGCACACGTGGCACACCACGTCGTCGTCCGGCGGCGCGTCCTCCGCCAACTCCAGGCCAGCCAGCGCGTTCGCCACCGCACCCGCGACCTTCGTCTCCACCCGCAGCTCGATCGTGCCCACGCCGTTCGGCAGCGCCAGCGTCACCACCTGGTAGCCGATCCGCTTGTCCGGGTCCCACTCCGACGCGGTGTCGATCACGGCCGACCCGGCACGCAACACCACGTACCTCGACGCCGGCCGGAACCCACCCCCGCTCACCGGGACACCTGCGATCCGACCTCGGCGAGGACCGCGTCCACGGCCTCGTCGACGAACTCCTCGACGTACTCCCCATCGCGGCCCTGCTCGACCGCGTAGGCGATCGCCGCCCGGATCCGCGCCCGCCGCAGGTGGACCTTCGCCAACTCCACCGCCGACCAGTGGCACAGGGTCGAGCCCAGAACCTCCAGCTCAACGCGCATGGGCGGCTGCTCGTCGACGGCACCGAAGCCGAAGTACGAGGTGCTCACGACCGCGTACCGGTCGCCCGGAACGTTCAACTCCAGGCACTCGACAACCGCGATCTGCATCTCGAACTCGACCGAGAACCGGTCCGTCGTCTCCACGCGGGCGCCCACCTCCGGGACCTGCCGGCGCATCGCCGCGGCAATCGCGGCACCCGCACGGCGATCACGGCGGTCGATCTCCGCCTGCCTCGGGGGTTTGGCCAGGGTCACAGCCCCGGCAATACTTGTCCTCACGTCCTGCCACCTCTCTCTGTGTCTTCAGGGATCTCTGGGTCGTGGTGGGGCAGCGGGTCGTGCCGTGAAGGGGCGCGGCCCGCATTTGCGTTAGAAGGGGAAGCCGTCCGGGGTGTCGTCGCCCGGGCCGACAGCGCGGCCGATCTGGTCCAGCTCGATCAGCGTCTGCACGTTCGCTGCCGCCAACTCCATGCGCCGGCGGGTCCGTTGGGCGTGAGCCACCAGATACGGCACCGAGTGCGCGTGGATCTCCCAACGAGTGAGCGTCGGCCAGAACAAGTCCTCGTAGGACTGCCGCGGCGCACCGTTCAACCGCAGGACCGACCCGCTTTTGAGGAGCGCGATCCACTGATCCCGGCTCATCCCGAGGCCGTGACGGGCCCTGGCGTAGGCCGCGGCGTGGTCCCACGACAGCGTCGCCGGGACCGGCTCGTCGACACCCGGCATCTCGTACCGGCCGGTCCGCCGGAGCGCGGGGATCACCTCGTGCGTGACCCACCGGCGGAAGACCTTCGCCTGAGCCTTGCGGCTGCGGAAGATCAAGGCGTAAAGCCCGGGTTCGGAGATGATCGTCATCTCCTGCGAGCCGCCAGGGGTGTCGGTAGTAGCGACACCCTTCTCGTCCTCGTCGAGCGACGAGACGGCGGCAGCCACGTTCCGGATCGACAGGACGGCGCACGCATCGCGAGCCACGAACCACGGGTCGCCGTTGATCGTGAGGCCGCGGACCGGCTGGTGCGTCTCGGGGAACTCGAACGGGATGAGGCCGGTGCTCATGCGACGCACGCCTTGGCGGCCGGCCGCTTGGCGGCACGAGCGCCCCGCGGCTCGGGCTTCTTGTTCAGAGGACTCAGCGCGGTGTTCGACCGCGAGTCGGCCCGAGCGCTGCGCGCCAGGTAGGCGTCGAGGTCTGCGACGAAGTAGAGAAGGCGGCGCGTGTCCTCCTCCAGGAACGACGGCGGCCCCGTGCGCCGGCGCCGGCGCAGCTTGAGCGCATTCGGCGTGGTCCGCAGGTACTCGGCGGCCTCGGGAAGAGTCATGACAGGCGACCGGGGGGCCGGCGTTTCAGCCATTTCCACTCCTGTTCTCCATTGATGTGCTGATCGACTACGACGAATGTGCAGTCTCGTGGCAAATGAAAAGCTGCGTCAGGTGGCGTCGAAGAACTCGTCGACGGGCCTGTGGAGGACCGCGGCGATGAGGTCTGCGGTGCGCTTCCGCGGCTTTTCCCTGCCGCTGGTGCCGGTGGCGACATATGCGCCGACGGTGGCCTGGGAGATGCCGTACCCGTCGATCTCCACGGTCGCTTTGGCGAGGTCGGGGATGGTCAGCCCGGCGTCCTTCATGGCGTCTCGGATGGGCTGTCCGTTGTCCCGTCGCCGCATGCGTCGGTCCTTCCGGGGTGAAGGTCGTGCACTTTCGGTGGAATGCGTAGAGGCTTTTTCGCGCCTCCTGGCTACACATTGAACCCAATGTGCAGTGCGTGTCAAGCGGTGTCGCCCGGTTTCACGTGGAGTCATGCCCAGTTCGGGGAATACGCGCAGGTGGGAATGTGCAGACGACTTCCGGACACGTGTCCTCGCTCACCTTGAGTGAATGTGCAGGCGTGAGACACACTTCTCGTTGTGGAAGAGCTGACGCGGGTGATCCAGGCACGCCTGGACGAGCTGGGCTGGACGTGGGCCGAGCTGTCCAGGAGGTCCGGCGTGTCTGAAACGACGCTCTCCTCCTGGCGCAGGAAGGCCCGGGGTACCGGGTCGCGAGGGCCCTCTCCGGATCTGTTGCGCGCTGTGGCGAACGCCCTCGGCATCGCCGTTGCGACGATCTTCGAGGCGGCCGGGCGCATGGTCCCGCGCGAGATGACGCCCGAAGAGGAGCAGGAGTTCCTGGAGATCTACCGCTCCCTGAACGCGGACGGCCGGGCGATGACGCTGGCGTCCATGCGCGCGCTCATCAAGGCCCGCAGGTCTCAATAGCGGAGTCGGTTGATCACCGTTGGCGATCATGACTACCGAGCGTATGTGACCATGTCGACTACGCAACGTTTCGGGAATGTGCCCCAGTTGGCTTGATCCGTCACTGAACGCGAGTATTCTCGATGAACCGTGTCCTCCGCCACGGGCTCTGTGTCAGTCGACGCATCCAATTGGGGGGCCTGTGTGCGCAGTTGTCGTCGCCACGGAAATTCTTGACTCGACGCCTATCGCGTTGGATGTCGCGTCGGTCAGCATCCTTGTCGATCGCGACCTGAGCGCAGACGAAATCCATTGCCTTGTGCGCCTATGGCTGCTCTACCGGGGGGTCGAACAGCTCGTAGGCGAACTCACCTGCTGGTGTGGCGAGTCGATCGTGATCCCTGCTGAACCCTGACTGCAGACACCCATTCGGGCGAACAACATCAGTTATGGGTACAACTTGTCAGGCTCTGTGGCTAGAGTGCCGAGACCGACCCGCCTGCGGAGGTGGCAGTCGGTCGGCGATCCCCGCCGATCCATTCGGCGGGGATTGCTCGGGCGACGCTCGATGCGTCTGACAGTACGTCAGGTCTAGGGATTCTACAGCCCGTTGCCCGCGAGGAGCCCCAAATGTCCGCCGGCTATATTGAAGATCGTTGGCTGACCAAGCGCGTAGACAAGACCACCGGCAAGAAGAGGCGAACGGCGCGCTACGGCAAGGGAAAGCGCTATCGCGTTGCCGGGATCCCCGGCGTCAAGGACTGTTCGTTCGAGGGCCTCGAGGACGCCAAGGTCTGGCTGAAGAACGCGTCCACCGATGTCCGCCGCGGACAGTTCGTCGATCCGCGTCGCGGTGAGATCACACTCCAGGACTACGTCGACAACCACTGGTGGCCCAGCGTTCGGTATCCGCCGTCCACGCGCGAAGCCGTCCAGTACGCCGTGTGGGGACATGTCCTTCCCCATCTGGGCGCCAAGTTCCTCAATGACATCGGTACCGACGAGATCAACGCATGGGTTGTTCGCGCCGAGCAGGACATCGAACCCAGCTACGTCCGCGCCTGCTGGAGGCACCTGTCCTCAATCCTCCAGGCCGCGGTGGAGGCGAAGCGCATCGGCGTCAACTACTGCCGCGGATACTCGACGGCACGTCCACCGGCGAAGCCGAAGCAGAAGGCTCGTGCCCTCGACCGCGACGCCGCGCATGCCGTGCGAGCCGGCTTGGCCGAGCGATACCAGATCCTCCCCGACCTCGGCGTGGGCGGCGGGCTGCGGCAGGGCGAGGCATTCGGGTTCTCTCCCGACGACCTGGTCGACGATGAACTCCTGATCACTCGGCAGGTGTTGCGGATCAGGTCCCGCCTGTGCTTCGGGCCGCCGAAGGGCAACAAGGAGCGGGCCGTGCCGGCGCCGCGGGAGCTGGTCGACCGGATCCACGAGCATGCGGAGCGGTTCCCGACGAAGGAAGTCGAATTGCCCTGGGTGGATCCGGACCGGCCCAACATGCCGTGGGACGACCGGCCGAAGATCCGGGTGCGCCTGCTGACCACGACGGTCAAGGGGAACGCGCTCAACCGGGCCGACTGGAACGACCTCTCTTGGAAGCCTGCGCTCGGCAGCGCCGGCCTCATCAAGCGGGTCGACGAGACGTCCCACCTCTGGGAAGAGTCGCGCGATCTCGGGTTCCACATCACACGGCACACGGCGGCGAGCATCTGGCTGGAGGCCGGGGAGTCGATCGTGACCATCGCCAAGTGGCTCGGGCACTCGGACCCGGCGTTCACCTTGCGGACGTACACTCATTTCATGCCGAAGGCTGGCGCGCGCGGGGTGACCGCGATGGGCGCCTGGATGCGCAGCCCCCAGGACTGAGAGAGTTTCGGCTCGTTCTCCCCAGATACTCCCCACAGGCCCATTCGATCTTGGATCGAGTGGGCTTTGCGCTGGTCAGAGACGAAGACGACGGATGAGTCGGCCTCTACGCCGGGTTCTGTCTCCCGGGAGCCTTGCGGCGCCCGGGGAGGCGGCCATCCATCTACGACTGCCGTTGCCGACAGCCTCCAGCGGTCTACCCGCGAACTCGGGCGGGCCGCCCTCGAACGTTCGCGCAGAGCACGTGTGACGGTGCTCCTCTTGACCTTGCTCCGGGTGGGGTTTACCTAGCCGCCCGAGTCACCTCGGGCGCTGGTGGTCTCTTACACCACCGTTTCACCCTTACCGATCGTCCGAGGACGTCGGCGGTCTGTTTTCTGTGGCACTGTCCCGCGGGTCGCCCCGGGTCGGTGTTACCGACCACCCTGCCCTGTGGAGCCCGGACGTTCCTCGGCGGAACCCTCCGAGGAGGAATCCCGACGCGGCCGCCCGGCCGACTCATCCGTCGTGCCCGCCATCCTAGCGGGTGCGCCCGGCGCCTTGGCCGGGGCGAACCGCACCCTGCGCCGGGCGTCGTCGGCCTCGGTCAACCGGACCCGGACCCGCTCGCCCAGGCCCAGACCCGGCCCGTCGAAGCGGGCCCGCACCGCGGGTTCGGCGAGTTGTACCGTCCCGCCGTCGCCGCGCTCGTTCAGGTCCACCACCACCGCGTCGAACTCGTCGCCGACGTGGTCGGCGAGCACGACCGCCTCGACCAGCGAGACCGCCTCGCGCTCGACCTCGTGCGCCCGCCGATCGCCGGTCTCCATCGCCTTCGGCAGCTCGTGCAGCCGGGCACCCACCCAGTCCGGCACGTCGGTGCCCGCGACCAGGGACACGCAGATCTCGCCCGCGTACCGGTCGACCAGCCGCCGCAGCGGCGCGGTCACGTGCGCGTACTCGTCGGCGACCGCCGCGTGCCCGGCCTGCTCCGGGACCCCCGCGTCGAACGCGGTGTAGCCCGCCCCGCGCAGCAGACCGGTGGCCTCCTGGAGAAACGCCGCGTGCCGCGGGTTGTCCGGGTCGAGCGAGCGGATCACCGCGCCGTACGTATCGCCGTCGGGCCACGCCACATCGAGCGCGCGGCCGACCCGGCGGACCTGGGCCAGCGCCTCCGGCGCCGGTTCGGGCAGCGTGCGCAGGATGCCGACGCCCGCGTAGGTCATCAGGTCGGCGGCGGCGATCCCGGTCAGCAGCGAGATCTGCGCGTTCCAGCCCTCGGCCGGGATCGGCGCCCGGTATTCCAGGCGCCAGGTGTCGCCGTCCTCGACGATCTCCTGCTCCGGGATCGGCAGGCTCACCCCGCCCCGTTCGCTCTCCAACCTCTCGCGCAGCATGCCGATCTCGGCGAGCAGCGCCAACGGCTCCTCGGCGGTGCCCGCCTCGATCGCGCGCTGCACCTGGGGATAGTCGAACCGGGCCCGGCTGCGCACCATCGCGCGAAAGACGTCGGTGCCGATCAGGTCGCCGGACTCGTCCAGGTCGAGCACCCACACCAGCGCGGGCCGGTCCGGCCCCGGCAGCAGGCTGGCCGCGGCCTCGGACAGGATCGGCGGATGCAACGGGATGCGCTCGTCCGGCAGGTAGAGCGTCTCCACCCGGCGCATGGTCTCCGCGTCCAACGCACCGCCGGGGACGACCCAGGCGGCGACGTCGGCGATCGCGTAGTGCACCCGGTAGCCGCTGTTCCGACGGGTCAGGTGCATCGCCTGGTCCAGGTCCAGCGACTCGGCCGGATCGATGGTCAGGAACGGCAGTTCGGTCAGATCCCGGCGGGTCAGGCTCGGTCCGCGCCGGGCGGCCGCCTCCGCCTCCGCCGACACCTCGCGGGAGAACGGGCCGGGCAGCCCGAGGTCCGCACGCAGGCGGGTGAAACCGGCGCGAAGGCGATCACCGTCGGCGGACCTGATGTGGAGATGGCGACGAGGCACGGGTCGAGCTTAGGAAAGATCCGCTGCGGTGCGAAGGACTTGACCGGCTTTTCGCTCGCGCGCCCGGCGCCGCCGCGTCGTGATCGGCCCGACTCCTCCCCATAAACTTGATCGACCCCCTTTCCGCCCGCGCCGCTTGGAGTCCCGCCCGTGCTCGTGTTGTTGCCGCCCTCCGAGGGCAAGGCCGCTGCGGGGACGGGCCCCGCGCTCGATCTCGCGGGCCTTTCGATGCCGGAACTGAACTCCGTGCGGCGGCAGGTGCTCGACTCGCTGATCACGCTGTGCGAGGGCGACGAGCTCAAGGCGCTGGAGGTGCTCGGGCTGGGTCCGAAACTGCGCGGCGAGGTGCTGCGCAACCTGGACCTGCGCGAGGCGCCCGCGCTGACGGTGGCCGCGCTGTACACCGGTGTGCTCTACGACGCGCTGGACCTGCCCTCGCTCACCGGCGCGGCGGCGGCGCGCGCGGCGGGTTCGATCCTGGTGTTCTCCGGCCTGTGGGGGGCGCTGCGGCCGACCGACCGGGTGCCGCCGTACCGCTGCTCGATGGGTGTGCGGCTGCCCGGCATCGGCGCGCTCGCGGGTCAGTGGCGCGCCGCGATGGCCCCGGTGCTGCCCAGGCTCGCGGGCGAGGAACTGGTCCTGGACCTGCGGTCGGCGGCGTACGGCGCGGCCTGGAAGCCGACCGGCGCGGTGGCCGAGCGGACCGCGACGGTACGGGTATTGCACGAGCGGATCGTGGACGGCGTGGCCAAGCGCTCGGTGGTGAGCCACTTCAACAAGGCGACCAAGGGCCGGGTGACCCGGGACCTGCTGGTCTCCGGCGCCGAACCGCGCAACCCGGCCGAACTGGCCGACGCGCTGCGCGCACTGGGGTGGACCGTGGAGACGGCCGAACCGAAGCAGGGAGGCACACCCTGGGCCCTGGACATCGTGGTCGCCGCGGTCTGAGTACGGTCGGCATGTGTGCGATTGCGATCGAAAGAAGACTCGCCTTGACAAATGAGGAGAGCTTCATGATCCTGACGCTTCCTCCGCGGGCCAAAAACAAAGCATTTCGTCCTACTTTTGGATGATCCGTGCGCCGTGCTCGACGGAGGCGACGATCCGACATCCATGGGGGATGAGTGAGTTACCCGCCGCCGCCCGGCCAGGACCCGAACCAGCCGTACGGCCAGCCCCAATACGGACAACAGCCGTACCCGGGGCAGCAGCAGCCCGGCCAGTACGGCCAACCGCAGTACCCGCCGGGCCAGTACGGCCCGCCGCAGTACCCGGCCGGTTACCCGCAGGGCGCCGGCTACCCGCCCCAGCCCGGCCGCAGCCGCAAGGGCCTGTGGATCGGCGTCTCGGTGGTCGCGGTGCTCGCGATCGTCGGCGTGATCGTCGCGGTCGGCATGTCCGGTGACGACGACAAGAAGAGTTCGGCGTCCTCGACGTCCTCGGCGAGCGCGTCGACCGGCTCGAAGACATCCGGATCGCCCACGTCGTCGACCAAGCCGACCAAGCGCGTCACGTCGCCCGACCCCACCGAGGACGAGGGCGATTCGCCGCCGTTCTCGGGCGGAGGCGGCGGACTCGGCGAGGACAACTTCCTCACCACGGTGCACACGCTCATCCCGGGGACCAAGTCGAAGCCGGACGCCGAACTCGTCGCCCAGGGCAAGCAGGCGTGCGCGGACCTCAAGTCCGGGAAGACCCTGGTCGAGAGCGCGATGAAGGTGACCGCGGTGAGCGCGGTGCAGGAGAAGGGCATGCTCGTGGGCGGCGCGATCGCGGCGTTCTGCCCGGACCAGTCCGGCAAGGTCGGGCGCTGACGCCCGATTTCGCCGACGACACGGTGTTCCGGCAGTGAACGAGTGAATCTCGTCCGCCGAGCGTTTCCGCCCACCCACCACGTCGTTGACCAGCGTGCCGAACCTGGTCGGCACGTTACGTGGAGGACAACGCTGTGACGAACATGAAGAAGGTTGCCGCCGTCGCGGCCATGGCCGGTGGCATCGCGGCCATGGGCGCCGGCGTGGCGACCGCGAGCGCCGAGTCCGAGGGCGCGGCGGTCGACTCGCCGGGTGTCGCCTCGGGCAACCAGATCGCCGGCGACCTGCACGTCCCGGTCAACATCTGCGGCAACACGGTCGACATCCTGATCGCCGTGCTCAACCCGACGTTCGGCAACACCTGCGTCAACGCGGGCTGACCCACGCGCCGCGGCCCGCCTCCTCGGCCGCCGGCGGCGCGACCGCCCCGTTCCCGACATTCGGGAACGGGGCGGTCGTCGTTGCGGGCGGCGCGCCGAACCGAAGCGATCCGCGATGTACATTTCTCGCGGGGTCACGGTGTCGTACCGGTGTCATTCCGATCACCTGCGAACCCGGTCGGCATATCGACTCGGGCGACCCGCGATGATGGGGATTGCCCGGGCCGGTCTTCCGCGTTGTATACGCAGAGGCGCCGTGTGGGGCGCGTACGAAACGCACGCGGAAGAAGGGGTTCCATGGAGCGAATGGGCAGAATGGCCGGATGGCTGCGCCGTCGACCGCGTGAGGACCCGGACACCGTTCGCGACCGGCGGGCCGGACTGCTCATGGACCTGGTCGAGCGCGGCTGGCCCGTCTGTCCGGCGGCGCACCCGGTGGGCTTCGGCTGTTCCTGTGACCGGGTCGGCTGTCCGGCGCCGGGCATGCACCCGGTCTCGTTCGCGTGGCAGACCCAGGCGTCCACCGACCCGGTCCAGGTGGCGCGCTGGCTGGAGTTGTATCCGGAGGCCAACTTCGTCACCGCCACCGGCGCGGGCCACGACGTGTTGGACGTACCCGCGCGGGCGGGCGAGATCGCCCTCGCGGTATTCGCCGAGCAGGGCATCGAGATCGGCCCGGTGGCCTCCTGCGGCCCCGAGCGCACCCTGTTCTTCACCGCGACCCGCGGCACTCCCGCCGACGAGGACGAGTGGTGGCCGTGCGAGCTGGACTGCCATCCCGAGACGCTGGACGCGCACCCGGGCCTGCGCTGGCACTGCCGGGGCAGCTATGTGCTGGTCCCCTCCGCACAGCACCCCTCGGGGCAGCAGGTGCGCTGGATCCGGGGCCCCGAACTGCCGCTGCCCGACCCGCTGCGGGTGCTGGACGTGCTCACCGACGCGTGCGACACGGTGGGCGCGACGGCCGGCGACGTGCGCTGGATGTAGCCCGCCCCACCACCCCGGCGCCGGCGGATCACTCGCCGTCGGCGCCGACCAGGCCGTACATCCAGCCGACCAACTGCACCTTGCCGCCGGCCTTGGGGACCACCGCGACGTACTCGGAGAGCCGGTGCTCGGTGACCGCCCTGGTCGGTTTGCCGGCCAGGAAGGTCAGGGTCGAGGGGTCCACGTCGCCCAGCCGGCGCGGCGGTTGCACGGTCAGCTTGACGCTGTGCTGGAGCGCGAAGAGCACCAGCGCGCCGCCGTCCTTCGTGCGCAGCGCCAGCGGCGGGAACTGGTTCGCCGCACTGTCCACCGTCTGCCGCACGAAGCCCTCGCCGATCGGCTCGTCGCGCTGCTTGCGCAACTGCGCGGTGTACGGATCGGGCCCGAACAACTCGGCGCGGGTCTTGCCGTCCTTGAGGAACTCGGTGAGCACGGGCGCCAGTTCGCCGGGCGTGGCGGCCAGTCCCGCGGCGTTCGGGGCGACCGGTTCGAGGTAGCCGTCCGCATCCCGCCTCAGCTCGGGCAACGGGCTCTGCAGGGTCGGGCCCCACGCGGCCTGCCAGACCGCGTCCGGGTTCGCCTTGACGAACACGAGCAACTTCGGCTTGGCGTTGTTGAAGTTCGGCGTGCTGTGCACGGCGAACCACTTGGGCCAGCCGATCACCTTGGGGATCAGGAACTCGGGCCGCTCGTGCTTGATCGGGGCCTTGCCCAGATTGCCGCGCGGGTCGGTGAAGCTCAGGATCTTCAGGCCGGCCTGGTCGAGCGCGCCGAGCGAACCGGTCTCCACCCGCGCGTTGAGCGGGAGGTCGCGATTCGCGTAGGCCTGGTTGTTCTGCACCTCGTAGTCGTGCAGCACCTTGCCGGCCTCGTGCCGGTCCAGGGCCTCGACGGGCGTCGTGGAGCCGTGGACGGCGACACAGCCGGTGGCGGTGAGTGCCGTCACGAGCAGGGCGGCGGCCGTGGCCACCGCGCGGGATATGCGCATCGGTACTCGGCAACTCTTCCAGGGGAGCGGGCAGGAGGAGATCTCGCGAAACCTTACTGCCCGCACCCGGTGCCGCACCGCGCCCGCCCGGTGTCGACCACGACCGCACGGGCCCACACGGAGCTACGCGAGGGTCAGCACCTCGGCGCCGGTGTCGGTGACGACCAGGGTGTGCTCGAACTGCGCGGTGCGCTTGCGGTCCTTGGTGACCACGGTCCAGCCGTCGTCCCACATGTCGTAGTCGTAGCTGCCCAGGGTCAGCATCGGCTCGATGGTGAAGGTCATCCCGGGCTCCATCACGGTGGTCGCCCGCTCGTCGTCGTAGTGCGGGATGATCAGCCCGGAGTGGAACGAGCTGTTGATGCCGTGGCCGGTGAAGTCGCGGACCACGCCGTAGCCGAAGCGCTTCGCGTAGGACTCGATGACCCGGCCGATCACGTTGATCTGGCGCCCCGGCCGGACCGCCTTGATGCCCCGGTTCAGCGCCTCGCGGGTGCGCTCGACGAGCAGCTTCGACTCCTCGTCCACGTCGCCGACCGGGTAGGTCGCGTCGGTGTCGCCGTGCACGCCGCCGATGAACACGGTGACGTCGATGTTGACGATGTCGCCGTCGTTCAGGCGCGTGGTGTCCGGGATGCCGTGGCAGATCACCTCGTTGATCGAGGTGCAGATGGTCTTGGGGAATCCCCGGTAGCCCAGGCAGGACGGATAGGCGTGGTGGTCCAGGACGTACTCGTGGGCGACCCGGTCCAACTCGTCGGTGGTCACGCCCGGTGCGATGCGCGCGGCGGCGGCCTCCATCGCGCCCGCCGCGATCCGGCCCGCGACCCGCATGCGCTCGATCGTCTCGGCGTCCTGCACCTCGGGCCCCGTGTACGGGGTCGGCGCCGGCTTCCCGACATACTCCGGCCGCGGGATGTCGGCGGGAACAGAGCGGATGGGGGTTGCCTTACCGGGTACGAGAATCGCCATAACCAGCGAGTGTAGCCGGCGCCGCGACCGAGGCATCGATCGATACGACCGGATACGACGGACAGCAGCTCGAGTGGGCGGAGGACGGGTCGTGAGGTTGAGACTGTGGCGCAAGCCCGAGGGGCGCGCCGGTGAGTGGTACTACTGCATCAAGCACGCCAAGGTCGAAGAGGGGCCGGAGTGCCCGGCACGCGACCGGCTCGGACCGTACGCCACCCGTCGGGAGGCGGCGAACGCGCTGGAGACCGCGAAGACGCGCAATCAGGTCTGGGAGAACGACCCCAACTGGAACGACCCCGGGCGCCGCTGAACCGGCCGCTCGGGCGGCTGTCGGGTCACTCGGAGGGTTCGGGGGCCCGGCCGCCGCCCGCGGTGGGTACTCCGGGCGACTCGAAGAGGCCGGGGAGGCCGGGGGGCCGGACACCGACTCGGCGGGATCCGCCGGGCCCTTCGGGAGCGGGACCACGGACGCGGGCCGGGCCCGGTGGGTCGTGCCGGAAGCCACGCGCCCACCTCCTCCGCCCGGGACCGGGGCCCCGGGGCTGCTCGACCGCTTTCCCGTCCCCGCGCGCCGGGACCCCGGACAAAGCCGTGGGTTGCGCGCGCGGGTTCGGAGACCGGCGATCGAGGGAGGGGTGGGCGTGGGTCAGGCGCGGCGCGACCCGGCCGTGGTCCGCTTTCGCGATCCGCTCGGCGCAGATACCGCCTTTCGGGTGCGCGAGGAGGTGGACCGGGAAACCGCCGTCCTCGATGCCGTCGTCCTCGATACCGCCTTTCGAGTGGTCGAGGGCTTGGTCGAGGCCTTTCGGGATTCCGCCTTTCGGGGTGGTGCCTTCGCCGTGGCGGACTTGGCGGGCGCGCTCCTGCGCACCGTGCCGCCGCGCTTGGCGACGGTCCGGGCGACCGGGGTCCGGCGGGACGAGGCCGCGGACCTCGACACCCGGGCCCGGGCCGAGGCCGGGGCGTCGACGGTGCGGTCGTCGACCGTCTCGGTGTCGCCGTTGCGCTGGACGGACCGAAGCGCGGTCAACGCCTCGCGCTTCGTCCCATAGGGCGACGACTTGATGATGGTCGAACCGTTGGCGGCAGCCAGGACGAATCCGAACTTGCCGGAGCGTCCCTTGGTGACAATGAATTTGGCCGGCACTGCGTCTCCTTGGAGAGCGAAGAGAAAGTTTTCTCTTCCAAGGAAACACGGTTCGTCCCGGTTGTCATATATAAGTGCTATTTCGGAGTGAATCGACCCGCACAGCCGAAAACCACTGTGACCTCGACTGCATCCGGGTGCACACCCCGTGTCCTCTGCGGTTTCGGCCGGCAGGATCGCGCCCATGACAACCCCCTCGTCCCCCAAACGCGACCCGCGTGACCTGCCGAACATCGACCATCTGGTCGTGGGCGTCCTCGGCGGCACCGGCGAGCAGGGCCGCGGCCTCGCGTACCGCCTGGCCGTCGCCGGCCAGAAAGTGATCATCGGATCGCGCAACGCCGAACGGGCCGCCTCCGCCGCGGCGGAGCTCGGCGCCGGTGTGCGCGGCGCCGACAACGCCACCTGCGCGGCCGAGAGCGACATCGTGATCATCGCCGTGCCCTGGGAGGGGCACCGCGACCTGCTCGTCGCGCTCAAGAGCGAGCTCGCGGGCAAGATCGTCGTCGACTGCGTGAACCCGATGGGCTTCGACAAGCAGGGCGCGTTCGTGCTCGACGTCGAGGAGGGCAGCGCGGCACAGCAGGCCGCCGCGGTGCTCACCGACTCGGCCGTCACCGCCGCCTTCCACCACGTCTCCGCGGTGCTGCTGCTCGATCCGAACGTCGAATCCCTGGATACCGACATCATGGTGCTCGGCGACCAGCGCGACGCCACCGACACGGTGCAGGCGCTCGCCTCGCGGATCCCGGGCATGCGCGGTGTGTACGCCGGTCGGCTGCGCAACGCGCGTCAGGTCGAGGGGCTCACCGCCAACCTCATCTCGACCAACCGCCGATACAAGGCGCACGCCGGTCTGCGCGTCACCGACGTGTGAGGCGGCGATCCCGGGTGCGACCCACGACGCACTCGACCGAAACGGCGTGAGGCCCCGCACATCATCGGATGTGCGGGGCCTCACGCCGTTTCGCCTCGTACGGGTGCCGCCCGGGGTCAGGCCAGCGACGCGGCCCAGGCGCCCAGCGGGCGGGCGACCAGCTCGCCGGCGTTGTTGTCGATCGCGTCCCGCAGGCCGGCCAGTACGTGGGTGACCATGCCGGCGGTGGCCGGGTCGGTGAGCACGTGCTGCACGTCGGCCTCGACGCCGAGCCGGGTGTGCACCTCGGGGACGGAGATCTCCGGGCCGGAGACGACGAAGTTGTTCAGGTCCCGGAGCAGCGTCTTGAGCTGGATCAGCGCGCGGATGCCGCCCTGGACGCCCGGCGAGGCGGACATCGCGACGATCGACTTGCCGGCCAGCACGCCCTGCGCGTACGGGCGCGAGGCCCAGTCCAGCGCGTTCTTCAGTACGCCCGGCAGGCTGCGGTTGTACTCGGGGGTGGTGATGATCAGGCCGTCCGCCTCGGCGATCGCCTCGCGCAGGCGCACCACGGACGCCGGTGGCTCGGCCTCGAGGTCCTGGTTGAAGTGGGGCAGCTCGTCCAGGCCCTTGTACACCTCGATCTGCATGCCCTCGGGCGCGAACGGCTGGAGGGCGTTCAGGAGCGCGGTGTTGAACGACTCGGCGCGCAGCGAGCCGGAGATGGCGAGGATGCGGGTCATGGGTTCCTCCGTGGAGACGGCGAGGCGAGCGGAAGCATTTGGTTGAACGCTTAACAAACTACCTCGGGTTTGTTGCTGGTTCAACTTTCGCTGGTCGGCGGACGTGCCTCGGTCGTCCCCGGGTGCTCCGGGTGCCCCGGGGGCGCCGCCGGCCGGTGCCGGCGGCCGGGTCGGCGGGGGCGACAATGGAGCGCGTCGCGCCCGTACCGCCCGCGACCCGTTCCCCGCCCGCGCCCGTCTGGAGCCCCCGCCATGCCCCGCATCGTCGTCCTCGCCGTGATCGTGTGCGTCCTGGCGCTCGCCGCCGCCGTGGTGGCCTTCGTCGGCGGCAGTTGGCTCGGCGTCCCGTTCGTGCTGCTCGCCGCGCTGGACGGGAACATCGCCTTCTACTACCTGCGCCGGCACCGCGTGCGCCGTTCGCGTGAACTCGCGGCGCGGGCCTGATCCGGCCGTGGACGGGCCCGGCACCCGTCCCCCGTATGGGTGGATGCCGGCTCGTGGTGGCGTGTCGGCATCGAATTCGAACAAAGGTTCGGGCTAACCTTCGACCCGACGTTGTCCACAGGCGTACGCCGGTCGTGCCTGCGTGTCGGTGCGACGGGTTAGCGTTCAAGGTGTGAAGCGAACACCACAGACCGGCAAGGCGGCAGGCATGGCAGGACAGGATCGCGAGAAGGCGTTGGAGAACGCCCTCGCCCAAATTGAACGACAGTTCGGGAAGGGTTCGGTGATGCGTCTCGGCGACGAGGCGCGCGCACCGATCGAGGTCATTCCCACCGGCTCGATCTCGCTCGACGTGGCACTGGGCATCGGTGGCCTCCCGCGGGGCCGCGTCGTCGAGGTCTACGGCCCGGAAGGCTCCGGCAAGACGAGCCTCGCGCTGCACGCCATCGCGAGCGTGCAGCGGGCCGGCGGCATCGCGGCGATCGTCGACGCCGAGCACGCGCTCGACCCGGACTACGCGAAGAAGCTCGGTGTCGACACCGACGCGCTGCTGGTGTCGCAGCCGGACACCGGCGAGCAGGCGCTGGAGATCGTCGACATGCTGACGCGCTCCGGCGCGGTCGACATCATCGTGATCGACTCGGTGGCGGCGCTCGTGCCGCGCGCCGAGATCGAGGGCGAGATGGGCGACTCGCACGTCGGCCTCCAGGCCCGACTGATGAGCCAGGCGCTCCGCAAGATCACCGGTGCGCTCAACCAGACGAACACCACCGCGCTGTTCATCAACCAGCTCCGCGAGAAGATCGGCGTGATGTTCGGCTCGCCGGAGACCACGACCGGTGGTCGGGCGCTGAAGTTCTACGCGTCGGTGCGACTGGACATCCGGCGGATCGAGACGCTCAAGGACGGCACAGAGGCGGTCGGCAACCGCACCCGGGTCAAGGTGGTCAAGAACAAGTTGGCCTCGCCGTTCAAGCAGGCCGAGTTCGACATCCTCTACGGCGTCGGGATCAGCCGCGAGGGCGGCCTGATCGACATGGGCGTCGAGCACGGCTTCGTGCGCAAGTCCGGCGCCTGGTACACGTACGAGGGCGACCAGCTCGGTCAGGGCAAGGAGAACGCGCGGAAGTTCCTCAAGGACAACCCCGACCTCTCCGACGAGATCGAGAAGAAGATCAAGGAGAAGCTGGGAGTCGGCCCGCGGGTCGACGTGCCGGCGGAAGCGGAACCCGAGGAGGGCTGAGCCCGTGGGTCGCCCTGCCGGCGAGTGGTCGAACACGTGGGGGGACGGATCCGAGGACGGACCCGTCTCCCCGCCGGTCGACGCCGCCGAACTGCGGGCCGCGTTGGCGGCCGTCACTGCGCGTGCCGCGACGGGTGGTGGTCGAGCCGTGCGTGGTGGTGCCCAGGGAGGTGCCGCGCGCCGAGCCGGCCCGACCCGACGCGACGGCGGGGAGCGCGACGCGGAGGAGCACGACCCGGAGGACGACGGCTCGGGGGCCGCCGCCTCGAGGAGTTACGAGCGGACCGCCGGTCGGCGGTCCGAAGGCGGTCGGGCCAAGCGCGGCAAACGGGACGGGCGGGAGCGGGCCGGGACTCGGGGCCGGGCCCGCCGGGACGCGGACGACGAGGGCATCGATCGTGCCGAGGGCGCCGAGGGAGCCGACGCGGCACCCGAACCGCTCGCCGATCCGGAGGCCACCGCGCGGGCGATCTGCCTGCGCCTGTTGACCGGGCGCGCGCGCACCAGGGCCCAGTTGGCGGACGCGCTGCGCCGTCGGGAGGTGCCCGACGAGGTCGCCGAATACGTGCTGGGCCGATTCACCGACGTGGGACTGATCGACGACACCGCCTTCGCGGGCGCGTGGGTCGACACCAGGCACACCGGCAAGGGCCTGGCCCGCCGCGCCCTGGCCAGGGAACTGCGGCAACGCGGTGTGGACGCCGTCGTGGTGGACGAGGCGGTCGCCCGACTGGACCCGGAACAGGAATTGGAGACCGCTCGGGCCCTGGTGGCCCGCCGGTTGCCGGGCACGCGCGGCCTGGACCGGGACAAGCGCATCCGCAGGTTGGCGGGCATGCTCGCGCGCAAGGGATACGGCGAGGGCCTGGCCCTGCGGGTGGTCCGGGACGCGCTGGCACACGAGGCCGAGACCGAGGAAGCCGGCGACTTCGACGAGACCCCGTGGCGAGCCTGGGACGGACCGGTCTGATCCGGGCCCCCGCGGCACCGGTCGGTGACCTAGCCTGGGGAGCGTTGTCCGAGCCGTCGGACCGCCACAAGCGCGTCCCTCGGCGCGCACACGTCCCTGCCGTCCGCTTGAAGGGCCATCCGCCTTGGCGATCAGTGTGTTCGACATGTTCTCGATCGGGATCGGCCCGTCGAGCTCCCACACGGTGGGTCCCATGCGCGCCGCGCGGATGTTCGCGCAGCGGCTCAAGAGTGAGGGTGTCCTGGACCGGGTCGCCTCCGTCCGGGTCGAGCTGTACGGCTCCCTGGGCGCGACCGGCCACGGCCACGGCACCCCGCGCGCGGTGCTGCTCGGCCTGGAGGGCTACTCGCCGCGCACCGTCGATCCGGAGGAGGTCGAGCCGGAGCTGGCGCGCATCCGCGAGTCGGGGACGTTGCGGCTGCTCGGCGTGCACGACATCGCCTTCGACGGCGACCGGGACCTGGTGCTGCACCGACGCAAGACGCTGCCGTACCACGCGAACGGGATGACCGCGTGGGCGCGCGACGCGGACGGCACCGAGTTGCTCACCAAGACCTACTACTCGGTGGGCGGCGGCTTCGTGGTGGACGAGGACGCGGTGGGCGCGGATCGGGTCAAGCCCGACGACACCGTGCTGCGCTACCCCTTCCGCACCGGCGACGAACTGCTGCGGCTGACCCGGGAGACCGGGCTGTCGGTGTCCGCGCTGATGCTGGAGAACGAGAAGGCGTGGCGCACCGAGGCGGAGATCCGCGCCGAACTGCTGGAGATCTGGCAGGTGATGCGCGGGTGCGTCGAGCGCGGCCTGGCCACCGAGGGCATCCTGCCCGGCGGGCTCAAGGTGCGCCGCCGTGCCTCGCGGACCGCCCGCACGCTGCGCGCCGAGGGGGACCGGCCCACGCACGCGATGGAGTGGGTCACCCTGTGGGCGATGGCGGTCAACGAGGAGAACGCGGCCGGCGGCCGGGTGGTCACCGCGCCCACCAACGGCGCCGCCGGGATCATCCCGGCCGTCCTGCACCACTACGTGGCGACCGTCCCGGGCGCGGACGAGGACGGCATCGTCCGCTACCTGCTCGCCGCGGGCGCGATCGGCATGCTGTTCAAGGAGAACGCGTCGATCTCCGGCGCCGAGGTCGGCTGCCAGGGCGAGGTGGGCTCGGCGTGCGCGATGGCCGCCGGCGGCCTGGCCGAGGTCCTGGGCGGCACCCCCGAGCAGGTGGAGAACGCCGCCGAGATCGGGATGGAGCACAACCTCGGGCTCACCTGCGACCCGGTCGGCGGCCTGGTGCAGATCCCGTGCATCGAGCGCAACGGCATGGCCGGCGTCAAGGCGGTCACCGCCGCCCGGATGGCCCTGCGCGGCGACGGTCGGCACCACGTCTCGCTGGACAAGGTGATCAAGACCATGAAGGAGACCGGCGCGGACATGAAGGTCAAGTACAAGGAGACCTCGCGCGGCGGCCTCGCCGTCAACATCATCGAGTGCTGAGCCGGGTGCCCGCGCGCCGTCCGGTCGGGTGCGCGGGGGTCGGTCGGGCCCGCCGCGCGGGTGACGCGCGTGACGGGCGCGCATTGCCGATCCCGGCGGGACACCTGAGGTGTGCTCCCGGGATCGAAGGGTAGGCATGCGCCCGTGAACGATGCGAGTGGTCCCCTCCTGGTGCAGGTGTCGACGGTCGGAGCCGGTCACACATTGGTGACCGTGCACGGCGAGATCGACATGGACAGCGGTCCGGTGCTCGACGACGCGCTGAGCCGACAGGTGTCGGCCGGGCTGACCCGGCTGCTGCTGGATCTGTCCTCGGTGGCGTTCATCGACTCGTTCGGCCTGCGGATCCTGGTCCGGGCCGAGCGGCGGGCCCGCGAGGCGGGCGGTTCGTTGCGGCTCATCGCGCCGACCCGGGCGGTCGCGCGGGTGCTGCGGCTGACCGGCTTCACCCTGATGGTGGCCGTGCACGACACCGTGCAAGAGGCGGTCGAGGCACAGGACAGCCCGGCCGGGCACGAGTAGGCGCGCCCAGCCGATCGAAAACGGCGAGATTCATGATCAAAATGAGGCCGAGGGGTGGCCGGATTCGATCATGCACGTCACACTTGGAGAGTCCGCGCGCCGGATGTTTCTGCTGTCGCCCGAAGGCCGTGGACCTGTGGCCGTCCCGTCGAGCGTGAGCCCGACGGGACGGCCTTCGCATGTCCGGGGGCGGGGCGGAGTGAGGCGGCCCCGCCCGATCAGGCCAGCGTGCGCTCGAGGAACCGCGCGATCGTCGAGCGGTACTCGCGCGCCTCGGGCAACAACGCCGTGAGTTCGCCCGCGCCGTGCACGAAACCGTCCCAGCGCTTGGCCTCGACCGCGACGCCGGCCGCCTCCAGTTGCTTCGCGTAGGCCTCGCCCTCGTCCCGCAGCGGGTCGTACTCGCCGGTGAGCACCAGCGCGGTGGGCAGTCCGGCGAGGTCCTCGGCGAGCAGCGGTGAGGCGAGCGGGTCGGTGCGCTCGCTGCGCGGGCTGGTCAGGTAGAGCCGGACCGCCTCCTCCAGCGCCTCGCGGGTGAGCAGCAGGCCCTCGCCGTGCTCCTGCACGGAGGCCCCGGACAGGGTCAGGTCCAGGATCGGGGCGTCCAGCACCTGGGCGAGCGGGGTCGGCTGCCGGCGGTCGCGCAGCATGATCGCGCAGGCCGCGGCCAGGTTGCCGCCCGCGCCCGCGCCGCCGATGGCGACCTTGTCCGGGTTGACGCCGAGTTGGAAGGCGCGCTCCTGGACCCAGATCCACGCGGCGTACACGTCTTCCAGGGGCCACGGGAACTTGAACTCGGGTGCCAGGCGATACTCGACCGAGACCACCACGGCGCCGCTCTCGGCGGCGATGTGCGCGCAGTGCGCGTCGGAGCGGTCCACCGAGCCGAGCCACCACGTGCCGTCGTGCAGGTACACGTAGCCTGGACGACCGCCCCTGGGGGCGGCGCCGGCCGGCGTGTACACGCGGGCGGTGATCTTGCCCGGTTCGGGTTCCTTCACCGTGATGTTCACATCCCGCGTCGTCACACCTTCCGGCGCGGGCTCGACGAACGCGAGGATGGACGACTCGAGAGCTTTGTTCGACGCGGCACGACGCTCCGCCAGGGGCAGGTCGGCCGGAAGGGGCGGCGCGGCGGCGACAGCGTCGAGAATCGGCTGGATCTGCGGTGCGACGGGCATGCGACTCCTCCGAACGGACTACGAAGCAGCACAGTAGAACTTCGCGCCCGGAGTTGACAGGGCGTCAGAAGTCGAACGCGTGACATAGGCCACACAGAAAACGCGCGAAGGGCGTCAACCGTGTCAGTTGCCCTCGGCGTTGAATAACCGGAACCCACTGAGGAGTACGTGTTGACCGTCATCGACGAGCCCCGGATACCGGGCGCGCCGCCGTCCACCCCGGGCCGGGGCGCCCCCGACGCGAACCCGTCCGGGGCCCTGTCGGTCGCGGAGCGCGGAATCCGGCTGCTGTGGCCGCCGTTGGCGGTGTACGCGGGCACCGCCGTGCTCCAGCTACTGGTGCTCTCGTGGATGATCCCGGCGGGCGGTCCGAGCCTGCGCGACCGGCTGATGCAGTGGGACGCCCACTGGTACGTGGACGTCGCCGCGCACGGCTACCCGGACAGCTTCACGTACACCCCCGAGGGCGACCTCACCGGCAACACCCTCGCGTTCTTTCCGCTGTATCCGGGCCTGGTCCGGATCGTGCACTACCTGACCGGCGCCGACTACGAGACGGCCGGCCTGATCGCCGGACACCTCGCGACCGCCGTCGCGCTGTGCGTGCTGTACGTGTTCATGCAGCGCCTGTACGACCGGCGCGCGGCGCTGGTGATGACGGTGCTCGTGGGCGGCGCGCAGCCGATGGGCGTGGTCTTCTCGATGGCCTACAGCGAGACGCTGTTCCTGGCGCTCGCGGTGGGCACGCTGCTCGCCGCGCACCGACGGGCCTGGATGACCGCGGGCCTGCTCGCGTGCCTGACCAGCGTCACCCGACCGGCCGGCATCGCGGCGATCGCCGCGCTGGGGGTGGCCGCGCTGCTGGAGATGTGGCAACACCGGCGGCTCCTGTATCCGCCGATCGCGGCGTGTGTGATCGCGTGCCTGGGCATGCCGATGTACCTGCTGTGGGTGGGCACCCGGCTCGGTGAGACCGACGCGTGGTTCACCATCCAGGACGCCGGCTGGGGCACCAGGTGGGACAACGGCGAGGCGCTCTGGCACTTCCTGACCGACACGCTGCGCAACGGCGACCAGTGGATAGCGGTCAGTACGGCGGTGCTGATCATCGCGGCCGTGGCCGGCTCGCTGGTCGCGCTGAACCGACGGATCTGGCCGCCGCTGGCGGTGTACGGCCTGTCGATACTGGTGATGACGCTGTGCCAGAGCAACTACTACCACTCGAAGCTGCGGCTGATGATCCCCACGCTGCTGTTCTTCGTCCCGCTCGCGACGGTGCTGGCGCGTGCCCGCACGCGTACGACGGTGCTGGTGCTCGCCGGGATGTGTCTGTTCGGCATGTGGTACGGCGCGTACATGCTCACCACGTGGCACTACGGGATCTGATCCGGGCCCGGTCCGGCCTGCGGTCCGCCGTCGTCGAGCGCCGGAGGGGCCGATCGATGGTCGGCCCCTCCGGCGTCCGAGGACCGGGCGGTTCCGGCCGCCGCTTCAGTGCCCCGCGCCGCGGGCGCGGTCGATGGTCTCCTCGAGGATGTCCAGGTGCTCGGGGGGCAGGTGCGCCGCGAGGTAGCCGTCCGGCCGGATCAGCAGGATCGTGTGCGCGCCGGCGCCCGGGTACTCCGGGGTGACCACCAGCTCGGCCGGCGCGGCGAGTTTGTCCAGGCGCGCGCGCAGCCGCGGCATCAGGCCCGCCTCGCGCCAGCGATCGCCGTGCCACACCTCTATGCCGGGGGCGATCAACAGCACGACCAGTCCTCGGTCCAGGCACTCGGTCAGCCACCCGTCGGCGCCGTCCGCGCGGACCACCGGGACGTCCCGGATACATTCGCCGACCCCGGGGCCGGGGGTGAGCAGCGGCGAGCCGGTGTAGTCGGGGCCCGACGTGTTCGCGGCCGGGCCGCGCGGGTCGAGCCGGCGCAACGTGGTGCCCTTGCCGCGCGCGCCCATCAGGGTCAGCCGGCGGCCCATCTTCTGCGCCGGACTCACCGGCGCGAGGAAGTGCAGCGCGTCCTCGCCGAGCGCCAGCCGTCGCCGGGCGGCCCCCCGACGCTCGCCGTGGTAGGTCTCCAACAGGCGGATCGGAGCGTATCCGCGCAGCGTGAAGGCCAGCTTCCAGGCCAGGTTGCGGACGTCCTGGAGTCCGAGTTCGACCGCGTCCGCGGCGGACGGGTGGACCAGGTGCGCGGCGTCCCCGGCCAGCAGCACCCGGCCGACCCGGAAGCGGCGGGCGAGCCGCTGGTGCACCTCGTACTCGCCGCTCCACAGCAGGTCGTGCGCGGGATCCTCGGCACTGTCGGAGTCGGGGGAGAGCGCGTCCAGCGTGCGCAACACCGAACGCACCCGCGCGGAGACCCGCTTGGGGTCGGCCAGGTCGCCCACGACCTGGATCACCCGGGTCTCCTCGGCGGCCTTGGCCACCCCGTGGGCCATCGGGAGCTGCCAGGTCAGTCGCCATACGTCGTCCGGCAGCGGCTGGGCCAGGACCGTGCCGCCGCGGTGGAAGGGCGGGTCCACGAACAACCACGGGGTGGCCGGCCCGCTCGTGTCCGGGGTCGGCGGCTCGTCGGCGAGCGAGGGGTCCGGCGGCACCAGCGAGGTCGCGGTGATCCGGCGCGGCAGCCGTACCTTCACGTCCGCGCACAACAGGCGGTCCACCCGCGGGCGGCCGGGGAAGCGCACGTTCACCGCGCGCCGGACCACCGAGCGCGAACCGTCGCAGGCCACCAGCCACTGCGCGCGCCACTTGACCGGGCCGCCGGGACCGCGGGCGAGCAGGGTGACCGAGGTCTCGTCCTGTTCGACCCCCTCGATCCGGTGTCGCCACGCGGTGGTCACCAGTGGGCTCGCGTGCACGGCGTCCAACAGGGCGCGCTCCAGGCGCTGTTGGGAAAGTCCGTAGCGGACCGGGGCCTCCGGCTCGTCGACCGGCTGCGGGACGTCGCGGGTGCGTCGGCGGATCCGCTGCACGCCCCACGGCTCGGCGGCGCCGTCGAGCCGGGTGCCGGTCAGGTCGTAGACGAAGGCCAGCGTCGCGCCGTCGAGCGCGCACGCGCGCGAGCCCGCCCGCGGTGTGCCGTTGCCGGAGTCCACCACGACCGAGCGCACCCCGCGCCCGGCCAGTGCCAGGGCGGCCGCCAAACCGGCGGGCCCGGCACCCGCGATGATCACCGAGTCCGCGCGCGGAGCGTTGCCCGCCATCGTGGCCCCCCAAGTGTTGCAAGACGTGTCGTACTCGTCGCCCATCATCCGGCACCGGGGCCCTTCGACGACAAAGCGACGCCCCGCGGGTGGCGTTCACCGCGGGGCGTCGGTCGGTGGTGCGGGGATGGGACGGTGCGTCCGGCGGGGTCAGACGGCCACCGCGTCGCGGGACGACTCGCCCGGCGCCGGCGTGGCGACGGCCGGCGGCTTGCCCTTGCGCGAGGTGCGCAGCCTGCGCTCGAGCCACGTGGCGAACGCCGACAGGATCATGCACATCGCGACGTAGATCGTGCCGACGATGATCGTGACCGGGATGAACGGCATGTGGTAGTCCTGGTAGCCACCGATCAGCTTGGCCGCCGCGAGCAGTTCCGGGTAGGTGATCAGGAAGCCGAGCGAGGTGTCCTTGAGGGTCACCACGACCTGGCTGATGATCGTCGGGAGCATGGTGCGGATGCCCTGCGGGACCAGGATCATCGTCATCACCTGGGTCTTGCGCATGCCCAGCGCGTAGGCCGCCTCGCTCTGGCCCTTGGGCACGGCGAGGATGCCCGCGCGGATGTTCTCCGCCTGCACGGTGCCGTTGTAGATGGTCAGGCCGACCACCAGCGGCCACATCGGATCCCACTTCCACCAGCCCTGGCTGCCCGGGACGAGGTAGAGCATGAAGATCAGCACCAGCAGCGGCATGGCGCGGAAGAAGGTGACGAACGTGGTCGAGGCCCAGCGCACGATTTTGTGATCGGAGAGCCGGCCGGCGGCCAGGAAGGCGCCGAGCACGATCGAGAACACCGCGGCCAGCGCGAACGCCTTCAGGGTCGCCTTGAGGCCGTCGAAGATGAACTGCTGGACACCCGTGTACTGGAACGGGTCCCACTTGGCCGCCTCGAACTGGCCGGTGTCCTCGAACCGCACGACCACGAAGACCATGAACGCGATCAGGGCCACGCTGCCCAGCACGCCGATGATCAGGTTGCGCCGGCGCGCCTTGGGGCCCGGTACGTCGAACAGCACACTCGCTTCGCGGCTCATCGGACCACCGCCAGCTTCTTCTCGAGCGCGGCGAGGAGCGCGCTCATGGTCAAGGTGATGATCAGATAGCCGACCGCGATCCACAGCAGGACCCACAGCGACTTGTAGCCGTTCTCCACCATCTGCGCCTGGGTGCCCATGAGTTCGGTGACGTTGAAGGCGCTGGCGATGGCCGAGTTGCGGACCATCGCGATCAGCAGGCTGCCGATCGGCGGGACCGCCGCCCGACCGGCCTGCGGCAGCACGATCTGGCTCAGCGTCTGGGTGAAGGACATGCCCAGGCTGCGGGCGGCCTCGGCCTGACCGATCGGGACGGTGTTGATGCCCGAGCGGATCGCCTCGCAGATGAAGGCGGCGGTGTACGTGCTCAGCGCGATGACCGCGAACTGGAAGAAGGAGAGGTTGAAGCGCAGCTTGGGGAAGCCGAGTGCGACGGCGAAGAAGATCAGCGTCAGGGGGGTGTTGCGGAACAGATTGACGTAGGCGGCGCCGAACCAGCGCAGCGGGGGCACCGGCGAGACCCGACACGCGGCTATCAGCGTGCCGAGCAGAAGCGACACGATCCCACAGACGACGGTCAGCTTGAGCGTCCCGACGAAGCCGTGCCGCAAGAGATCCCAGTTGTCCTGGATCACCTCGAGCATCGTGATCGAGCCCTCCTCTCCGTGATCGTGGGTTCAGGGGTGGGGTGACGGCCCGTTCCCCCGGTCACGTGCGGCGGGGAGCGGGAGGGGTCGTGCGCCGACCGGTCCCGGGGGAGCCGGGACCGGTCGGCGCGCGACGATCGACGGTCAGTAGCGGACGAGCGCCGGAATGGCCGGGGCGGCGGAGCCGGACAGGCCGAGCGTGGCGTCGTACGCCTTCTTCCAGTCGCCGCTCTTCTCGTGTGCCTCGATGGCGTCGCTGACCGCGTTGCGGAACACCGCGTCGTCCTTGTTCAGGCCGACGCCGTAGTTCTCGGTGGTGAACGGCTCGCCGACCACCTTGAGCGCGCCCGGGTCCTTGGCCGCGTAGCCCTTGAGGATCGCGTCGTCGGTGGAGACCGCGTCGACCTGGTTCGACAGCAGGCTCTCGACGCACAGCGAGTACGTGTCGAACACCCGGGTGGTGGTCTCGGGGAACTTGCTCTGCAGGTTCTGCAGCGGGGTGGAGCCCTTCGCGGAGCACACCGTCTTGCCCTTGATGGTGTCCTTGCCGGTGATCGCGGTCTCGTTCTTGCGGACCAGCAGGGACTGGCCGGCGATGTAGTACGGACCCGCGAAGGACACCTGCTCCTTGCGCTTGTCGGTGATGCTGTAGGTGCCGACGTAGTAGTCGATGTCACCGTTGACCAGCGCGTTCTCACGGTTGGTCGACGCGATGGCCTTGAACTCGATCTTGTCCGGGCCGAAGCCCAGGTCGGCCGCGATCATCTTGGCGATCTCGATGTCGAAGCCGGAGTACTTGCCGGTGGCCGGGTCCTTGGAGCCGAGGAAGGGCTGGTCCTCCTTGGCGCCGACGATCAGCTTGCCGCGCTTCTTGGCGTTGTCGAAGGTCTTCGAGCCGGTGAGCGCGACGTCCGTCTTGGGCGTGTAGGTGGGCAGCTCGGGCTTGGCCGCACCGGGAGCGCCGGGCGCGCCCTGCGAACCACCGGTGGTGCCGCCCGGCGTCTTGGCCTCCGGCGAACCGTCCTTGCCGCACGCGGTACCGAACAGGGCGAGCACGGCGATGCCGGCGACGGCCACGGATGAGCGCATCTTCATGATCAACGTCCTTGCGTGAATGAGGCGAAACAGGCCTGAGGACAACAGAAACTCGTGGGGCGAAGCGCGAGTCGTGCCGCCGATCGGAGCGGGCGCGCCGACGGCGCCCGACGCGACTCGGGGAGGCGGGATCGACTCAGTGGTGCAGGATCTTGGAGAGGAAGTCCCGAGCACGGTCGCTGCGCGGGTTGCTGAAGAACTCCTCGGGCGTGTTCTCCTCGACGATGCGGCCGTCCGCCATGAAGATCACCCGGTTCGCGGCGGAGCGCGCGAAGCCCATCTCGTGGGTCACCACGACCATCGTCATGCCCTCGCGGGCCAGGTCGCGCATGACCTCGAGGACCTCGTTGATCATCTCCGGGTCGAGCGCCGAGGTGGGCTCGTCGAAGAGCATCACCTTGGGCTCCATGGCCAGCGCCCGGGCGATCGCGACGCGCTGCTGCTGACCACCGGAGAGTTGGGCCGGGTACTTGTCCGCCTGACTGCCCACGCCGACCCGGTCCAGCAGTTCGTGCGCCCGACGGGTGACCACGTCGGCCTTCTCCCGGCGCACCTTGAGTGGGCCGAGCGTCACGTTCTGCAGCACCGTCTTGTGCGCGAACAGGTTGAACGACTGGAACACCATGCCGACGTCCGAGCGCAGCCGGGCGAGCTCGCGGCCCTCCTGCGGGAGCAGGTTCCCGTCGATGGTGATCCGGCCGCCGTCGATCGCCTCCAGCCGGTTGATCGTGCGGCACAGGGTCGACTTGCCCGATCCGGACGGGCCGATGACGACGACGACCTCGCCCTTGTGGATCGTCAGGTCGATGTCCTGCAACACGTGCAGGGCGCCGAAGTGCTTGTTGACGTTCTCCAACACGACGAGGGGCTCGCCGGGGTGGGCGTCCTTGGTGGTGTCGCTCTTGGCGAGCACCGGCGGCTTCGGTGCGATGTCAGAGGCATCCGTCGTCACGATGGCGGGCTCCGTCCAGAGTCGTCCCGTATCTTTTTGCGCGACCGGGTGGCAGGTGGGTTCGAGAGTCTCCCGGCGACGCCGGGTGGTGCGTGACACTAGGGCAGGCAGCACCCCCCGAGTCAGTGCACTTGAGCTTGTCTTGAGGTCAAGAGTCGGTAACGGATCGTCAGATGTGAGGAACCACGTGCGCCTCCTGCTCGTCGAGGATGATCTGCGAGTCGCCGCGCCGCTACGCGCGGTCCTGGGTCGGCACGGCTTCACCGTGCGACACGCCACCACCGGCGAGGAAGCCCTCGCCGCGATCGACGACGTCCCCGACGTGGTCCTGCTCGACCTGTCGTTGCCCGACCACGACGGATTCGAGGTGTGCAGCCGGATCCGGCGGCTGTGCGACGTCCCGGTGATCATGGTCACCGCGCGTGCGGACATCCGGTCCCGGATACACGGCCTGAACCTGGGCGCCGACGACTACGTCACCAAGCCCTACGACATCGGCGAACTGCTGGCCCGAATACACGCGGTGAGCAGGCGCACGCGCAGTGACGCGCCGGCCGCGGAGAGTGCGCAGGCCGCCAAGGGGCCCGGCGGCATCGAACTGGACCCGGCCACCCGGCGGGTCACCGTCGGCGGCATCGACGTGGTGCTCACCCGCAAGGAGTTCGACCTGCTCGCGCTGCTGGCCCAGCGCCCGGGCGTGGTGTTCCGGCGCGAGCAGATCATCAGCGAGGTCTGGCACACGAGCTGGGCGGGCAACAACCGCACCCTGGAGGTGCACGTCGCGTCACTGCGGTCCAAGCTCGGCAATCCCGCGATCGTCGAGACGGTGCGCGGCGTGGGCTACCGTGTCGTCCCCGAAGCCTGATCCCACCGGCTTCCCGAAGGATCGTCACCGGTTCCTGTGCGCACCCGCCTGCTCGCGTTGCTCCTCGCCCTGATGACCGCAGTGCTGATCGCGCTCGGCATTCCGTTGGCGATCTCCCGCGCGTCCGCGCATCAGCAGGAGCTGATCCGGGACCGGGTGGACGACCTCACCCGCTTCGTCTCGGACACCCAGCTGACCGTGGTCTCCGACACCGTGCGCGCGCAGACCGACGGCGGGCAGCGGCCCGGTCCGGACGCCGCCGACCTGGACATGCTGCGCTCGGAACTGGAGCGCTACGAGGCCGTCTACGGCATCCGGGTGGGCGCGTTCGACCGGCGCGGTCAGCCGATCGCCGTGTCGCGTCCGGGATTTCGGATCGACCCGCGCTCGCCCGCGTTCACCGAGGCGCTGGCCGGGCGACGCAGCGACGACCCCGGGCAGGTGTGGCCCTGGCAGCGCGATCGCATCGTGGTGGCGGTCCCGGTGATCCACCGGGGCGACGTGGTCGCGGTGGTGCTCACCGACTCGCCGACCGGCCGGATGCGCTCGAAGATCCAGCGGGTGTGGCTGATCCTGTTCGCCGGAGAGGTGGTCGCGGTGCTCGCCGCGCTGCTGCTGGCGACCCGACTCACCGGATGGGTGCTGCGCCCGGTCCGGGTGCTCGACTCGGTGACCCACGAGATCGCCACCGGCCGGCTCGGGGCCCGCGTGGCCGGCGCCCAGGGTCCACCCGAACTCCGGCGCCTGGCACGGTCGTTCAACGAGATGGCGGACCACGTGGAGACCGTCGTGGACCAACAGCGGGCGTTCGCCGCGGACGCCTCGCACCAACTGCGCAACCCGTTGTCCGCGCTGCTGCTGCGGATCGAGGAACTGGGCCTGTCGCTGCCGCCCGGCCACGGCGAGACGCTGGACGGGGTGCGCGACGAGGGCCGTCGGCTCACCCACGTCCTGGACGAACTGCTGGAGTTGGCGCTGGCCGAGAACGCGCGCCCGTCCGCCCGGGCCGTGGACGTCGCGGCCCTGGTGCACGAGCGGGTCGACGCGTGGCAGACGCTGGCCCGCTCGCGCGGTCGTCGGTTCGAGCAGGAGGGCCCGCTCGCGCTGACCGGCAACGTGGATCCGGTCACCCTGGGCAGCGCGCTGGACGCGATCCTGGACAACGCGCTCAAGTTCGCTCCCGAGGACACCACGATCACCGTCGCGTGCTCGGCGGTGGGCAGCCGAGTGGAGATCCGGGTCAGCGACCGCGGGCCGGGACTGACCTTCGAGGAACTGCGCCGGGTGGGCGACCGGTTCTGGCGCAGCCCGCGGCACCAGAACGTGGACGGCTCCGGCCTGGGCCTGTCGATCGCCCGCACGCTGCTGGGCGCGAGTGGCGGCACGATCGACTTCGCCGCGCGCGAGGGCGGGGGACTGACCGTGACGATGATCGTGCCCAGGGCCGACTGAGCGCCGTCGGCCGCGGCCGACGCACCCGCGCTATTCGGCCACCCGGCACTGCGGCGCGCGCGGCTGCGGCAGGCCCAGCGGACGCAGTCGCACGTCGTAGGCGCGCTGCCAGTCGCCGTTGGCGATGTGCCGGTTCAGCGCTCCGCACACCGCCTCCGCGAGTGCTACGTCGCCCTTGCTCAGCCCCACGCCGTACGGCTCGTCCGAGAACGGCCGGCCCAGGATGCGCAGCGTGCCCGGGTGCTGGGCGACGAAGCCGGACAGGATCGCGTCGTCGGTGCTGACCCCGCGCACGTTCTTGGCCAGCAACTCGTCCACGCACTCGGAGTACTTGCCGCGCTCCTGGACCTTCATGGTCGGGAACTCGCTGCGGATGCGCACCGCCGACGTCGACTCGCGCACCACGCACACCGCGCTGTCGGCGAGGTCCTCGGGACCGTCGACGCCCGGCTCGTCCGTGCGGACCAGGAAGTCCTGGCCGGCGATGAAGTACGGCCCGGCGAACGAGACCTTCCGCGACCGGGCCGCGTTGATCGTGTAGCTGGCCACGACCAGGTCGACCTGCCCGCTGGTGATCCGGTACTCGCGGTTCTGCGTCTCCACGTCCATGAACGTGACGCGGTCCTTGAACCCGAGGTCCTCCGCGATCATCCGGGCGACGTCGTCGTCGAAGCCCTGATACGCCTGATCGCCGGTGCGCACGCTCCACCCCGGCTGGTCCGGCTTGACCCCGATGATGATCCGCCCCCGGGCCACCATCGCCCGATAGGTGGGCGATTTCTCGCGCAGGTCGGCGAACGGGTCGGGCGCGTGTGTGCCGCCCTCGGCCCGGTTGTTCTCCACCGCGAGCCAGGACGCGCCCACCGCGACCAACAGGAAGGCCAGCGCGGCGGGCAGCGCGATCCGGGTGCGCCGCCACCACCGGGCCCGGCCGAGCCGGCGCGGGGCGGGCTCCTCGATCGGCGGTCCGCCCGCGTAGGTCGCCTCGGCGCCCTCGTCCCACTCCTCGACCGCGCGCCGGGGCAGCGGGTCGCCGCCCCAGGTCACCGGTACCGAGTCCTGCACGACCCGGGTCAACAGCGCGTCGGTCTCCTTGGCGTCCAGTCGCCGGGTCGGGTCCTTGCGCAACAGGCCCATGATCACCGGCTCCAGCGGACCCGCGTGCCGGGGCGGCGCGGGCGGCGCGTTGACCACCGCGTCCACGACCTCCACGGGAGAGGCCCGACGAAACGGCGCGAGACCCTCGACCATCTCGTACAGCGTCGCGCCCAGCGACCACAGGTCGGAGGCCGGATCCAGCGCGTCCGGGTGGTCGGCGAGGGTGTGCTCGCTCGATCCGTCGTCGGTGAGCACGCTGGGCCGGGCCCGGGCGAAGTGCTCCGCGCGCTCGGGCGCGAGATAGCCCGGAGTGCCCAGCAGTTCGCCGAACTGGGTGACCTGCGGCGCGTCGGCGAAGGTGGCGATGCCGAAGTCGGTGAGCACCACCCGGCCGTCCATGCCCAGGAGCACGTTCGCCGGCTTCACGTCACGGTGCAGCACGCCCTTGGCGTGCGCGGCCCGCAGCGCCCGCAACACGTCCAGGCCGATCCGGGCCGCCTCGGCGTGGTCGAGTCGACCCTCCGCGCGGATCACGTCGGCCAGCGAGCGCGAGATCACCAATTCCATGACGATCCACGGCAAACCGTCCTCTTCGAAGACGTCGTGCACCGTCACCACGTTCTCGTGGCGGATGCGGGCCGCGGCGATCGCCTCGCGTTTGCTGCGCTCCAGCCAGGACCGCTGCGACCCGGCGTCCAGGGACTTCGGCAGCAGCAGTTCCTTGACCGCGACCTCGCGGCCGAGGGCGGTGTCCACGGCCAGCCAGACCTCGCCCATACCGCCTCGGCCGAGACTGCGGCTCAGGCGGTATCGATTGTTCAGTATTCGGCCGATCTCCCCCTCGGACACCGCGGTCGCACCCTCCTCCCGAGCAAGCGGGCCTCCCTGACCATGATTGCGGCCTTCCCCCCGGTCGGCTCACAGCGTCGGTTCGGGGACCGCGCACGGTCTGGCCTACAAGCTCAGAGCGTAGATGTCGGTCCCGAACACCATGACACGAACCCAGCATGTGCCATCGGGACCGCTTCGCGCGACGCCCTGGGCATCACGATCTGTCCGATCAGGGTTTCACCGATCGGTACCAGCTCTGGGCGCCGGAGTGCAGCGGCAGCGGATCGGTGAAGATCGCCGTCCTGGGGTCGACCAACTGCGCGGCGTGCACCTCGCGTCCGATCGCCTCCCGGTTCTCCATCACCGTCTCGGTCACCCGCCTGATCAGCACCGAATCCTGCGACGCCCGGGTGACCAACAGGTTCGGCACCGCGATCGTCGGCGTCTCGGTGCCCCCGGGATAGGCGTCCGCGGGCACCACCGCCTCGCGGTACACCGGTCCGTAGCGATCGCGCAGCTTGCCCGCGAGGTCGCCGAGTTGCACCAGCCGCACCGACCAGTGCTCGGCCAGGTCGGAGACCGCCCCGGTGGGCAGCCCGCCGGACCAGAAGAACGCGTCCACCGTGCCGTCGCGCAACCGCTGGGTGGCCTCGCCGATGCCGATCCGGACCGGCGTGATGGCCTGCTCCATGTCGCTCATGCCCACCTCGCTCAGCAGCCGGCGGGTGATCAGCTCCACCCCCGATCCGGGCAGCCCCACCACCACCCGGCGCCCGCGCAGATCGGTGATCCGCTGCACCGGCGAATCGGCGGGCACCACCAGTTGCACGTAGTCGTCGTACAACCGGGCCACCGCGCGCAACCCGTCCCGGTCGGCCGGCCCCAGGTCGGCCACCGCGTCCGAGGTGGCGATGCCGAACGTGTCCACACCCTCGATCACCCGGCGCAGGTTCTCCACCGACCCCCCGCTGGAGTTCACCGCGACCCGCACCTTGAGGTCCGCGGACAGCCGGGGCCGCAACAGTTCGCCGTAGCGGTGGTACACCCCGGTCGGCACCCCGGTGGCCAACGAGACCGGCCCGCCCGGCGTCGGCCGCTCGTCCGTCGAGAGCACCGCGTAGCCCCCGAGCACGCACAGCAGCACGAACGTGGCCAGCCCGGCCCGCACCAGGCGCGGCCGGCGCGCGCAGGCGTCGCGCACGGAAACGGGGAGGAACGACAAGGAGGGCACGGCGGCGAGTTTGCCATGGCGGACGCCCACACACGCCACGAAGCAAACCCCGTACCCTGTCGGGTGTTATGACTGCGCGAAGCTATGAGGTCCGCACCTACGGGTGCCAGATGAACGTCCACGACTCCGAGCGACTGTCCGGTCTGCTGGAGGACGCGGGTTACGTCCGCGCGCCCAAGGGGGAGCCGGCCGACGTGGTCGTCTTCAACACGTGCGCCGTCCGCGAGAACGCGGACAACAAGCTGTACGGGAACCTGGGCCACCTCGCGCCCGCGAAGGCCGAACGCCCCGGCATGCAGATCGCGGTCGGCGGCTGCCTCGCGCAGAAGGACCGGGACACCATCGTGCGCAAGGCGCCGTGGGTGGACGTGGTCTTCGGCACGCACAACGTGGGCGCGCTGCCGGTGCTCCTGGAGCGGGCCCGGATCGAGCAGGAGGCCCAGGTCGAGATCCTGGAGTCGCTCGACGTCTTCCCCTCCACGCTGCCCACCCGACGCGAGTCGGCGTACGCGGCGTGGGTGGCCGTCTCGGTGGGCTGCAACAACACCTGCACGTTCTGCATCGTGCCCGCGCTGCGCGGCAAGGAGAAGGACCGCCGCCCCGGCGACGTGCTCGCGGAGATCGAGACGCTGGTCGGCGAGGGCGTGATCGAGGTCACCCTGCTCGGCCAGAACGTGAACGCGTACGGCTCGGACATGGGCGACCGCGAGGCGTTCTCCAAGCTGCTCCGCTCGTGCGGACGGATCGACGGCCTGGAGCGGGTGCGCTTCACCTCGCCGCACCCGCGCGACTTCACCGACGACGTGATCGCGGCGATGGCCGAGACGCCGAACGTGATGCACCAGTTGCACATGCCACTGCAGTCCGGCTCGGACGCGGTGTTGCGCGCGATGCGCCGCTCCTACCGGCAGGACCGCTTCCTGGGGATCATCGAGCGGGTGCGCGCGGCGATGCCGGACGCGGCGATCTCCACCGACATCATCGTGGGCTTCCCCGGGGAGACCGACGAGGACTTCGAGCAGACCCTGCACACCGTGCGCGAGGCCCGGTTCGCCGCCGCGTTCACGTTCCAGTACTCCAAGCGCCCCGGCACGCCCGCCGCCACGATGGACGGCCAGGTGCCCAAGGAGGTCGTGACCGAGCGCTACCAGCGGCTGCTCGCGCTCCAGGAGGAGATCTCCTGGGCGGAGAACCGCGCCCAGGTCGGCCGCACCCTGGAGGTGCTGGTCGCCGAGGGCGAGGGCCGCAAGGACCACGACACCGCGCGGTTGTCCGGGCGGGCCCCGGACAACCGCCTGGTGCACTTCGAGCGCCCCGCCGAAGGCGTGCGACCGGGTGACATGGTCTCGGTCGAGATCACCTACGCCGCGCCGCACCACCTGCTCGCGGAGAAGCCGACCCTGGCGATCCGGCGCACCCCCGCGGGCGACGCGTGGGAGCGGCGCAACGCGGCCCCCGCCGCCCCCTCGGCCAAGGCCGGCGTACTGCTCGGCATGCCGCAGATCGGCGCGCCCGCGGTCGGGGCCGCCCCGACCGCGGTCGCCTGCTGCGACTGAGCGCCGCTCAGCTCACGTTCCACCCGAGCAGGACCGGCTGTTCGCGCTCGTAGCCGAGCGTGGACAGCCGGGCGGTCTCCAGCCGGAAGAGCCGGCCGTCCCGCGCCGGCAGACCCAGCCAGCGCGCGGTGAGCACGCGGAGCAGGTGGCCGTGCGCGACGAGCACCGCGTCCTCGCCGGCTTCGAGCACCGGACGCACCCGCTCCAGCACCCGGTCCACCCGGCGGCCCACGTCGGCGATCGACTCGCCCGGGTGCTCCGCGTCGCCGGGGATCACCCCGTCCCGCCACAGGAACCAGCCCGGCACACTCTCGCGGATCTCGTTCGTGGTGATGCCCTCGTAGCCGCCGTAGTCCCACTCGACCAGATCCGGTTCGACCTCGGCGCCGGTGATCCCGGCGAGTTCCGCGGTGTGTCGGGCCCGGACGAGCGGGCTGGTCAGGGCGAGTGCGAAGGTACGCCCGACGAGCAGGTCCGCGACCGCCTTCGCCTGGGCCTCGCCCTCCGGGGTCAGCGGGATGTCGGTCAGCCCCGTGTGCCGCCCGGACCTGCTCCACTGGGTCTCACCGTGTCGCACCAACATCAGTTCTGGCATGTGATCCATCCCATCACGCGCTCCGAGAGGCGTCGCGGCGGGCGCTTAGTACTCTCCCTGAATGCTCGTAGCCGCCGCGGTAGTCCCGTGCCCCCCGATGATCGTGCCCGAGCTGGCCCGCGGGGCCGTAGCCGAGCTGGACGGCCTGCGCGCCGCGTGTGATCAGGCCCTGGCCGCGCTGGCGGAGGCGGCACCCGACCGGTTGATCGTGCTGGGCGCGGGCGAGGCGGACGCGACGCTGGAGGCCGGCGGGACCGGCTCGTTCGCGCCGTACGGGGTCGACCTGGAGGTGACCCTGGGAGCGGGCGCCGCGGCACGCCTGTCGCCCGCGCTGACCGTCGGCGCGTGGCTGCTCGGCCGCTCCCCGTGGGCCGCCGACCGGATCGCCTCGGGGACCGCGCCGAGCCCGGTCAGCGGCGCGGAGATCGCCGCGGACGCCGAGCCCGCGCGGTGCGCGGCCCGGGGCGCCGAACTGGTCGCGGGCGCCGATCGGGTCGCGCTCCTGGTGGTGGGGGACGGGTCCGCGTGCCGGACCGAGAAGGCCCCCGGCTACCTCGACGCGCGCGCCGAGCCGTACGACCTCGCGCTCGGCGCGGCGCTCGAGGCGGCCGATCAGGTCGCGCTCGCGGAGCTGGACCCGGCGCTCGCACGGGAACTGTGGGTGGCGGGCCGGCCCGCGCTGCAAGCGCTGGCCGGTGCGGCGGGCCCGGGTCGGCACGGGCGGCTGCTCTACGCCGAGGCGCCCTACGGCGTCGGCTACTTCGTGGCGCTCTGGTCCTGACCGCGCGCTCTCGTTGTGACGGCGGCCGCGGCGGTGCGCCCCGGACACGACGACGGGCGGCGGCCACCGGGATCCGGTGACCACCGCCCGCGGGCGACTCAGGCGCCGGGTTCCGCCGGGGGACGGCTCTCGGGCGCCGCCTCGGCGGTCGCGTCGGGTGCGCCGCCGCCGGCCTTGCCCAGTGCCTCCTTGGCCTTGCCCGAGGCGCCCTGGATCTTGTCGGTGTGCTTGCCGCCGGTCTTGCGATCGGCGACCTCGGCGGCCTTGTCGACGCCCTTGTCGACCTTGTCGCCGTGCTGACCCAGCAGGCCCTCGGCCTTGGCCTTGATGTTGTCGAAGACACCCATGTCCCGCTCCTCCTCGGATGCGCCCGCCTCGACCGGTTCACCGGCCGCGTCCCCGGGGGCCCGGGGAGCGGGCGTCGTGGCCGTCGCCTCGACCGGTTCGGCCTCGGCGGCGGGCGATGCCGGCGTCGCGGGCCGGTCCTCGACCAGCGTGGCGGTGTCCGTACCCGCCGCGTTGTGCGAGCAGCACGGGCCGCTCTCGTCCGACGTACTCGGACGCCGCTTGAACCAGTCGAAAACACTCACAATTTCTCCTAGACCGTATGTCTGTGGTCGTTGTCGTGCATTTCGGCGGCAACACGGGGGACGTTGCGCCGAGCCGCCCGGAGTACATGGGTCGCCGGAGATCAACGAGAGCGAACGGTGCCGGTCACGACCACGCGGGCGGCCGTACCGCAACGAGCGACGGCACGCGTGGCGACGGCGCCCCGGGGCCGCGCCCGGCACGACCGGGGGCGGTGATCCGGCAGACTTGGGGGGTGAGTCCCCGTGTCATTGCCGTCGTCGGTCCCACTGCGGCCGGAAAGTCCGATCTGGGGGTCGCCTTGGCCCGTGCGCTGGACGGGGAGGTGATCAACACCGATTCCATGCAGCTCTACAAGGGCATGGACATCGGCACCGCCAAACTGACCGTCGCCGAACGCGAAGGCGTCCCGCACCACCTGCTCGACGTGTGGGACGTGACCGTCTCCGCCAGCGTGGCCGAGTACCAGCGCGACGCGCGGGTGCTGGTCGAGGACCTGCTGGCACGCGGCCGGACCCCCGTCCTGGTCGGCGGCTCGGGGCTGTACGTGCGCGCGGTGCTCGACGACCTGGAGTTTCCCGGCACCGACCCGAAGATCCGGGCCCGGCTGGAGGCCGAGGCCGAACGGGTGGGCCCCGGTCCGCTGCACGAGCGCCTCGCCGCGGCCGACCCGTCCGCCGCCGCCGCGATCCTGCCCGGCAACGCCCGACGGATCGTGCGCGCGCTGGAGGTCATCGAGCTCACCGGGCGGCCGTTCACCGCCACGCTGCCCACCCACCGCTCGTTCTACGACAGCGTGCAGATCGGGGTGGACGTGCCCCGACCGGTGCTGGACGAGCGGATCACCACGCGGGTGGACCGGATGTGGGCCGCGGGACTGGTCGAGGAGGTGCGCGAGCTGGAGAGGGTCGGTCTGCGCGAGGGCCGGACCGCGTCCCGCGCGCTGGGCTACGCGCAGGTGCTGCGACTGCTCGCGGGCGAGTGCACCGACGAGGAGGCCCGCGAGGACACCGTGCGCACCACCCGCCGGTTCGCCCGCAGGCAGGACACCTGGTTCCGGCGCGATCCGCGGATCGAGTGGCTGGAGCACTCCCGGGCCGACCTCCTGGATGCCGCGCTCGAACGGGTGATCCGACCCGCGTAGGGGTGTTGCGGGTGGGGCCCGCGTGGCACGGTGGGGGGTCCGTGGCACACCCAAACCTGCTCGGGGGAGGCGGTCGTGATCCGCTCTGTTCGTCGCGCCATGGCGCTGGGTACGGCGCTGGGGCTCGCGTTGACCATTCCGGGAGTGGCGTCCGCGCACCCCGGCGAATCGGCCGGCCCACCGGCCAAGCAGCCGGTGGCCACGGGGTGGGGCGGCGCGGTCTCCAGCGTCGACCCCGACGCCACCCGGATCGGTCTGGACGTGCTGCGCCGCGGCGGCAACGCGGTGGACGCCGCGGTGGCCACGGCCGCCGCGCTCGGCGTCACCGAGCCGTACTCGTCGGGGATCGGCGGCGGTGGCTACTTCGTCTACTACGACGCCCGCAGCCGCTCCGTGCGCACCCTGGACGGCCGGGAGACGGCACCCGCGAGGATGGGCGAGGGCGCGTTCCTCGACCCGGCCACCGGGCTGCCGATCCCGTTCGACCAGGGGGTCAACTCGGGGCTCTCGGTGGGTGTGCCCGGCACCCCGCAGACCTGGGACACCGCGCTGCGCAAGTGGGGCACCACCAACCTGCGCGCGGCCCTGGAGCCCGCCCGGGCACTGGCCGAGCGCGGGTTCGTGGTCGACCAGACCTTCCGCGACCAGACCGCGGCGAACGCGAGCCGGTTCGACGACATCGCCCCGACCGCGAAGCTGTTCCTGCCGAACGGGCAGCCGCCCGTCGTGGGCAGCGTCTTCCGCAATCCGGACCTGGCCCGGACCTACGAGCAACTCGGCCGCAACGGTGTGGACTGGTTGTATCGCGGCGGGCTCGGCCGCGAGGTGGTGCGCACCGCCCAACAACCACCGATGGCGCCCGGCGCGGACCGGGTCTTCCGGCCCGGCCTGATCGAAACCGGTGACCTCGCCCGCTACCGGGTGCTCGACCAGCGGCCCACCCGCGTCGACTTCCGCGGGCTGGACGTCTACGGCATGGCGCCGTCCTCGTCGGGCGGATCCACCGTGGGCGAGGCGCTCAACATGCTGGAGACCACCGACCCGCGCCGGCAGGACGAGGTCGCCGCGACGCACCACTACCTGGAGGCGTCCCGCCTCGCCTTCGCCGACCGCAACCGCTACGTCGGCGACCCGGCCTTCGTGGACGTACCGCTCCGGGGCCTGCTCGCGGACGGCTACGCCCGCGAGCGCGCGTGCCTGATCGACCCCGAGCACGCCGCGGTGAGCCCGGTCCCGCCGGGTGATCCCACCGCGCCGTACGACCGGAGCTGCCGGCCCACCGGCACCCCCGAGGCGGCCGAGCCGATCGAGGGGTTGTCCACGACCCACCTGGTCGCCGCCGACCGCTGGGGCAACGTGGTGTCCTACACGCTGACCATCGAGCAGACCGGCGGCAGCGCGATCACCGTGCCCGGCCGCGGCTTCCTGCTCAACAACGAGCTGACGGACTTCAACTTCGCGCCGCTCACCCCCGGCGTGTTCGACCCCAACCTGCCCGCGCCGGGCAAGCGCCCGCGCAGCAGCATGTCGCCGACGATCGTGCTCCGCGACGGTCGGCCGTTCATCGCGGTCGGCTCGCCCGGCGGCGCGACCATCATCACCACCGTGCTCCAGGTACTGACCGGGCGGCTGGACCGCGGGCTGCCCCTGCCGCAGGCGGTCGCCGCGCCGCGCCTGTCCCAGCGCAACGGGGCGGCCACCGAGGTCGAACCCGGGGTGCCGGCTTCGCTGCGCACGGCCCTGGAGCAACGCGGGCACGTGCTCAAGGCCAATCCGGAGATCGGCGCCGCCGCGGCGCTGGAGTTCCTCCCGGGCGGCCGGGTCCAAGCGGTGGCGGAACCGACCCGCAGGGGTGGTGGAGCCGCGGGTGTGGTCCGGCCCGACTGATCGGGCCCGATGGGCGGGAGCCCTCCGATAACGGGCCTCACCCTGGCGGTCCGACCCCTTCCCACACCCGAACGCCCCCGGTGGAAACCCGCCGGGGGCGTTCGCGGCCACGGCCTAGGATGGTGCGGTGAGCACTCTGCACTTCTTCAAGGGCCACGGCACCGAGAACGACTTCGTGATCGTGCCGGACGCGGACGGCGAGCTGGACCTGACCGCCGAGCAGGTCGTCGCGCTGTGCGATCGGCGCGCGGGCATCGGCGCCGACGGCGTGCTGCGCGTGGTGCGCGCGGCCAAGGACCCGGCCGCCGAGCATCTGGCGGGCGAGGCCGAGTGGTTCATGGACTACCGCAACAGCGACGGGTCGGTCGCGCAGATGTGCGGAAACGGCGTGCGGGTGTTCGGCCGGCACCTGGTCGAGCGCGGCCTGGCCGAGGCGGGCGAGCTGCGGGTGGCCACCCGTGACGGGGTCAAGGTGGTCACCGTGCCGAGCGAGGGCCCGGTCACCGTCGACATGGGCGCGGCCCGGCTGCCCGGCTCCGAGGGCATCGGGGTGGACGTCGAGGGGCGGGTGCGGCCCGCGACCAACGTCGACATGGGCAACCCGCACGCCGTGGTGTTCGTCGAGGACCTGGCCCAGGCGGGCCTGCTGTACACGGCGCCCGCGGTATCCCCGGAAGGGGCCTACCCCGAAGGGGTCAACGTCGAGTTCGTGGTGCGCCGGGGGCCGGGGCACGTGGCGATGCGGGTGCACGAGCGCGGCTCCGGGGAGACCCGCTCGTGCGGGACCGGGGCGTGTGCGGTGATGGTCGCCGCGGCGCGGGCGGACGGCGCGGAGCCGGCCGTCACCGGTGAGCCGGTCACCTACACGGTGGACGTCCCGGGCGGTCGGCTGGTGATCACCGAGCGGGTGGACGGCCACATCGAGATGACCGGCCCGGCCGTGATCGTCGCCGAGGGACGGGTCGACCTCGCCCGGCTGTGACATCCGGGCCGGCGATGTCGCCGGCCCGGTTCGGCACCTGTGCACGCCCGGCGCCCCGTGATAGGTCTTGCATGACCTGGTCAAGCAATACGTCATGGGGAGACAGCGGCATGAGCAGCTTGGACACGGCACGCGCCACCACCCGCGCGGTCAAGCAGACGGTGCAGGCGGGCGGGGCCTTCTTCTTCTCGCCGAACACGGTGGCGCGCGGCGCGGAGTTGGGCCTGGACGGCGTGACCCTGTACGTCACCGGTCGCGGCGGGGTGCTCGGTGACGCGGACGACGAGACGGTGGTCCGCGCGTTCCACCATTTCACCGCCGACACCCTGATCCCGATGTGGGAGGCGGGCAGCAAGGTCGCGCCGCCCGCGCGGATCGGCGAGCTGTACGCGGAATGCGTGCGCGCGTGGGGCCGCGAGCACCTGGCCGATCTGCCCGAGGTGGAGCGACTGGCCGCGATCACCACCCGGATCGTGCGGTCCAACGACCTGGGTGGGCTGGCTCCGCTCTACTCGGCCTGGCGCGGTGTACCTCTTGCGGATGACGCGCCCGCCGTGCTCGCGCAGAACCTCCAGACGCTGCGCGAGCACCGCGGCGGGCTGCACATCCTGGCGTTGGCCGCGCATCGTCTCTCGCCGGCGGAGGCCCAGGTGGCCGAGGCGAGCCCGTATCTGGAGTTCTACGGGCACCGGAAGCCGTTTCCCGAGGTCACGGACGATCTGAGGGCCCGGCGGGAGGCCGCGGAGGAGCTCACGGACGAGCTGGTGGCGGCCGGCTACGCGGTCCTGGACGAGGCCGAGGCGGCCGATTTCGCCGCCCTCGAACCGGCCCTGGGCGCGCGCCTGGCGCACTGACGCGGCCGGTGGGTCCCGGTACCGCGGTCCGGGAGAACCCCTGGGCGGGTCCTTCCTGGAGGTGGAGCGCCTCGGGGGTTTCTCCTGCCAGGGAAGGACCCGCCTTACCCGACGCCGGACCGACGCGGGACGAGGCGGGTATTCCTAGCCTGAGGGGTACCAGGAAAGCGGGGGAGTGGTCGTGCGTTCGGGCGGCGCACCCCGCCCCGACCCAAGGAGATCCCATGTCTGCCCGCACTCGCCGACTGGCCCTGCTGGTCCCGCTGGTCGCACTCCCGCTGGTCCTGACCGCGTGCGAATTCAACGTGGACACCGACGATCACGAGGCGGAGAAGAAGACCACCTCCTACGACGTCACGCAGAACGTGCGCTCGATCAAGGTGGACAGCAACGCGGGCAACGTCAAGGTGACCGAGGCCGACGTCAAGGCGGTCAAGGTGACGGAGAAACAGCATTACGACAAGACGGCCCCGACGACCACGCACAACGTGGACGGCAACGGCCAACTGGTCCTGGACTACGACTGCGCGAACAAGAAGGCCTGCTTCGTGGCGTACGAGGTGACCATCCCGCGCGGGGGTGCCGCGCTCGACATCCGCACCGACGCCGGCAACGTGACCCTGCGCGATGTGACCGGGACGCTCAACCTGCACACCAGCGCGGGCAAGATCGACGGCGAAGGGGTCACCTCGGCGAAGGTGACCGCGCAGACCAGCGCCGGGTCGATCGACCTGACCTTCACCAAGCCGCCCACCGACGTGGACGCCAAGACCAACGCGGGCCGGGCCACGGTGCGCGTCCCGGGCGGGCAGCAGTACGCGGCGGACGTGTCCACCACCATCGGTGACACCGACGTGAAGGTCTCGCGCAACGACCAGTCGCAGCACAAGATCAAGGTGCACACCGACGCGGGACAGGCGCGACTGCTCACCTCGTGAGGTCGCGGCGCGGGGTGGACCCGCGCGGTGGACCCGAGGGGGCGACTCGGGCGGGCGCCTCGGGCGCGGCGGCGGGCCGGCCGACGGGTCGGGCGGCGGGTCGGCCGGGTTCGCGGGTGTCGGGTGACGAACCGGCCGAAAACCCGGATGCCCGCGCGGCGGCCGTCGTGGGACCATCGTGACGGCCGCCCCGGGGAATGGAGCGGCCCGCCGACTACGTTGAACAGGACGATATGACTTCTCGCTCACACCGCGCCGGACACGACGACACGGACCCGACTCCCCCATTCGACGACGCCGACGGCTTCGACGACGGAGCGGCCTTCGACGGATTCGGAACGGGCGATGACGTCGGAGTCGGTCCGCTCGACTACGACGGCGACCAGTTCGACCGCGAGGAGCGCAGCGCGCTCCGCCGGATCGCCGGTCTCTCCACGGAGCTGACCGATGTCACCGAGGTCGAATACCGGCAGCTTCGCCTGGAACGGGTCGTGCTCGTCGGGGTCTGGACCGACGGGACCGCGGCCGACGCCGAATACTCGCTCAAGGAACTCGCGGCGCTCGCCGAGACCGCGGGCTCGCAGGTGCTGGACGGACTGATCCAGCGCCGTGACAAGCCGGACCCGGCGACCTACATCGGGTCCGGAAAGGCCAGGGAACTGCGCGACGTGGTGATCGCCACGGGCGCGGACACCGTGGTCTGCGACGGTGAGCTGACCCCGGGTCAGCTCATTCAGCTCGAAGACGTGGTCAAGGTCAAGGTCGTGGACCGCACGGCGCTGATCCTGGACATCTTCGCGCAGCACGCCAAGTCCCGAGAGGGCAAGGCCCAGGTCTCGCTGGCGCAGATGCAGTACATGCTGCCGCGCCTGCGCGGCTGGGGCGCCTCGCTGTCGCGCCAGATGGGTGGCGGCGGCGGTGGCGGGATGGCCACGCGTGGCCCCGGTGAGACGAAGATCGAGACCGATCGTCGGCGCATCCGGGAGAAGATGGCCAAGATGCGCCGCGAGATCGCGGACATGAAGAAGGCCCGGGACACCAAGCGGCAGGAGCGGCGGCGCAACGCCATTCCGTCGGTGGCCATCGCGGGTTACACCAACGCCGGCAAGTCCTCGATCCTGAACCGGTTGACCGGTGCGGGCGTGCTGGTGGAGAACGCGCTGTTCGCCACGCTGGATCCGACGGTGCGCCGGGCCGAGACGCCCAGCGGTCGCGGGTACACGCTGGCGGACACGGTCGGCTTCGTGCGGCATCTGCCGCATCAGTTGGTCGAGGCGTTCCGGTCCACCCTGGAGGAGGTCGCCGACGCGGACCTGATCCTGCACGTGGTGGACGGCTCCGACCCCACGCCGGAGGCCCAACTGGCGGCCGTGCGTGAGGTGTTCACCGAGGTCGAGGCGCACAAGGTGCGCGAGATCGTGGTGGTGAACAAGGCCGACGCGGCCGATCCGGAGGTGCTCGCGCGGCTGTTGCGTCGGGAGAAGCACGCGATCGTGGTGTCCGCCCGGACCGGGCAGGGCATGGACGAGCTGCTCGCGCTGATCGACGAGGAACTGCCGCGTCCGGACGTGGAGGTCGAGGTGGTCGTGCCGTACGAGCGCGGCGATCTGGTCGCCAAGGTGCACGGCAGCGGTGAGCTGCTGGCCACCGAGCACCGGGAGGCGGGCACCTGGTTGCACGCCCGGGTGGGCCGGCAACTCGCGGCCGAGCTGGAGCGGTTCGTGGTCGCCAAGCGCTGATCCTCGGCGTCTTCGGGCCCGGGTCGCACACCGATGTCGGTGTGTGGCCCGGGCCTTCGTCGTGTCCGGCCGGGGTGCGGCCGTGGCGCCGGGTGTGCTTCGCTCAGCGTTTGCCGCCCAGATCCTCCAGCATCCGGCGGGCCTCCTGGCCCAGGTAGGGGCCGGCGATCCAGGTGTGTCCGGCGCCGCTGAGCGCGCTGTTGCCGATCAGCCGCAGGGTGCCGTCGGGGGCGGTGGCGTACCAGCCGCCGCCGCTGGCGCCGGCCGTCATGGTGCAGCCGATCCGCAGCAGCGGCGGCGCGTTCGGGTCGACGGTCATCCGGCGCGGGGCCTGGGTGCAGCCGAACATGGTCAGGCCGTCGAAGGGGGCGTCCTGGGGATAGCCGTACGCACTGGCGGCGGGGAGGTCGCGCGGGGCGTCGAACCAGACCGGCAGGGCGCGGCCGACCACCTCCTCCAGGCTGCGCGGGCCGCGGTCGGGGTTCTTGACCTCGACCACCGCGTAGTCGTGGGCGGTGGCCGGCGAGGTGGAGCCGGTGCCGCCCGCGCGCCACTGCTCGGAGGTGGCGACCGAGGTCGCCGGCCACTGGCCGAACGGCGCGACCGGGCCGGGGTTGCCGAGGTTGGCCAAGGTGGCCTGGCCGCTGCTGTTGAACGCGGGCACGAATTGCAGGCTGCCGAACCAGGTGCCGCCGCGGCCGGCGTGGACGCAGTGGCCGGCGGTCCAGACCAGGTTGCTGCGGCCGGGGCGCTTGGGGTCGGCGACCACGGTGCCGGAGCAGACCGAGGGGCCGTCGGGGGCCTCGAAGAAGAGTTTGCCGACGGCGACGGTGCCGGCCTCGCCGGTGTAGGGGCGGGCGATCGGTCGGGCCTGTACGGGCGGTGGCTTGGCCTCGGCGAGCACGTCGGGCAGGGGGCCGCCGGTGGGCTGCGGGTCCGGATCCTGGGGAGCCGCAGCGGGTAGGGGCGGGCCCTCGTCGCTCTCGGGGTCCCGGGGTTTGGCCCGGCTCATGCGTTCCGGGGTCCAGTGCGCGGGATCGCCGGGATCCGCGAGCGCACCCGGCGCCTTGTCATTGCCGTCGTCGTTGCCGGCGCCGTCCAGTGTCAGTGCCATGACGGTGCCCGTCACCAGCAGCGACACCGCCACCGTCAGCGTGACGAACAGCGTGCGAACGCCGCGCGTCAAGCGCCTACCTCCCCGTGTGCGCCCCCGTACTCGACGGCCCGACAGTATCGGAGGGCGTGCCGGCCGTGATCGGGCGGCGGTTCGGTCGTTGTTTCAGCAGGGGCCGTCGATCCGGCGATAGTCACTCGTTGTGATGATGATTTTGCTTTCCGTCGTCATCTAAAGGTAAGCCTTACCTAATTTCCGATTGCCCTTGTGGAGGTGCCGCAGTCATGACCGCCGCCCTGACCAGGCCGGACGACCGCTCCGGTACCGAGGACCCGGCGCCGCCCGTGCCGCCCGCCGACACCGCGCCTGTCGGCACCACGCCCGCAGGCACCACGCCCGCAGGCACCACGCCCGCAGGCACCACGCCCGCCGACACCGCTCATGCCGACCCCGCGCCCTCGGAAGCCGGGCGGATCGGTCGGCAGCGCTCCGGCACGCCGGTCGCCGACGGGCCGGGCATCCTGCGCCGACAGGCCGCCCGCGAGTCCTCGGCGCGCACCTACGCGCGATCGTTGCCGATCGTGCCGGTGCGCGCGCGCGGGATGACCGTCGAAGGGGCCGACGGCCGGCGCTATCTGGACTGCCTCTCCGGCGCCGGCACGCTCGCCCTCGGCCACAACCACCCCGTGGTGCTCGCCGCGATCCGGGGCGTGCTGGACACCGGCGCACCGCTGCACGTGCTGGACCTGGCCACGCCGGTCAAGGACCGCTTCGTCGAGGAACTGTTCGCGACGCTGCCGCCGGAGCTGGCGCGCGACGCCCGGATCCAGTTCTGCGGGCCGGCCGGCACCGACGCGGTGGAGGCGGCGCTGAAGCTGGTGCGCACCGCGACCGGGCGGCGCGGGGTGGTGGCGTTCACCGGCGCCTACCACGGGATGACCGAGGGGGCGCTCGCGGTCAGCGGCGACACCGCGATCCGCGACGCGACCGGTGCGGGCACCGGCGACACGGTGCGGCTGCCGTTCCCGCAGGACTACCGCTGTCCGTTCGGCACCGGCGGCGCCGAGGGCGAGCGGATCGCCGCGCACTACGCGCGCACGCTGCTGACGGATCCGGGCGGCGGGGTGCCGGCCGCCGCGGGGATGATCGTGGAGCCGGTCCAGGGCGAGGGCGGGGTGCTGCCCGCGCCGGACGGCTGGCTGCGCGAGATGCGCCGGCTGACGGCCGAGCGCGGGATCGCGTTGATCGCGGACGAGGTACAGACCGGCCTGGGCCGCACCGGCGCGATGTGGGGCGTGGACCACGCCGGCGTGGTGCCGGACGTGATGGTCGTCTCCAAGGCGATCGGCGGCAGCCTGCCGCTGGCCGTGGTGGTCTACCGCGCCGAGTTGGACCACTGGTGGCCCGGCGCGCACGCGGGCACCTTCCGCGGCAACCAGCTCGCGATGGCCGCCGGCACCGCGACGATCGCCTTCGTGCGCGAGCACCGGCTGCACGAGCGGGCGGCTGTGCTGGGGGCCCGACTCGCGGGCGCGCTGCGCGATCTGATGCCACATCAGCCGGCGATCGGGGAGGTGCGCGGGCGGGGCCTGATGCTCGGCGTGGAGATCGTCGAGCCGGACGCCGCCCCGGACGCGTGCGGGGCCCGACCCCCGGCGCCGCGGCTGGCGATCGGGGTGCGGCGCGAGGCGCTGGCCCGGGGGCTGATCGTGGAACTGGGCGGTCGGCACAACAGTGTGGTGCGGCTGCTGCCGCCGCTGACGATGACCGACGTGCAGGCGGACGCGGTGCTGGAGCGGCTGGCGGACGCGATCGAGGCGGCCGGGGCCGGGCACTCGGGCACGCCGGCCGGTTCGGGGTCGGCGTGAGCGGCACGCGGCACGTCGGACATCCGGTCGGGGCCGCGCTCGCGGGCGGGGCCACCGGTGCCGACGCGCTGCGGGCGCTGGTCGAGGTCGCGCTGTCCGCGCTGGAGGCCGGGGTGGGCGCGCGTGGCGGGCCGCTGCCGGCGGGCGGTCCGGGCGCGGTCGCGGCCGAGGTGGCCCGGGTGCTGGGCCCGGGCGCGTTGGGCGCGGGTGCGGCGGGGGCGTTCGCGACCGCGCGCGGGGCGGCCGGGAGCGGTCCGGGCCCGCTGCCGGTGATCGGGGTGGGCGAGTTCGCCGCGCTGCGCGAGTTGTCCGCGCTGCTGGCGTGGGGCACGGCCGATCCGGCCGATCCGCACTGCGCGGGGCATCTGCACTGCCCGCCGTTGGCCGTCGCGGTGGCCGCGGACCTGGTGGCCGCCGCGCTCAACCCCTCGCTCGACTCGTGGGACCAGGCCCCGGCGGCGGGCGCGCTGGAGGTCGAGGTGGTCGCCGCGCTCGCGGGCCTGGTCGGCTTCACTCCGGGCGTGGCCGGCGGCACGATTACCAGCGGCGGCACCGAGGCCAACCTGATGGGGCTGCTGCTCGCGCGCGACGCCGCCGGGCCCGGGGTGGGCCGGCGGCGGATCCTGTGCTCGCAGGCCGCGCACTTCTCGGTGCGCCGCTGCGCGGGCCTGCTCGGCATGGGCGAGGACGCCGTGGTCACCGTGCCGGCCGGCGCCGACCATCGGATGGACCCGGACGCGCTGGCCGCGGCCGGTCGGCGGGTGCTGGCCGGCAACGACCGGATCGCGGCGATCGTGGCCACCGCGGGCACCACCGACCTGGGTGCGGTCGAGGCGCTGCCGGCGATCGTGTCGGTGGCCCGCGAACTGCACGCGTGGCTGCACGTGGACGCGGCCTACGGCGGCGGCGCGCTGTTCTCGGAGCGACTCGCGCCGCTGCTGGTCGGGTTGGACCGGGCCCACTCGGTGGGGCTGGACCTGCACAAGCTGGGCTGGCAGCCGATCGCCGCCGGGGTCTTCCTGGTGCGCGACGCGGCGCTGCTGGGCCCGCTCGCGCAGCGCGCCGCGTACCTGAATCCGGACGACGACGAACAGGCCGGCTACCTCAGCCTGCTGGGCAACTCGCCGCGCACCACGCGGCGCGCGGACGTGTTCAAGATCGCGGTCACCCTGCGCGCGCTGGGCCGCTCGGGGCTGGGCGAGCTGGTCGATCGTTGCCACGATCTGGCCCGGCACGCGGCGCAGTTGATCCGCGCCGACCCGCGCCTGGAACTGGTCGCGGAGCCGGTGCTCACCTCGGTGGTCTTTCGCTACCTCCCCGACCGGTACGACGGGCGCGGTCGGGCGGACCGGGCCGAGGCGGACCGGGTCAACGCGGCGTTGCGCCGTCGGCTGCTGCACGAGGGGCGCGCGGTGGTGGGCCGTACCGAACTGGGCGAGGGGCCCGGCGCGGTCCGGCTCAAGCTCACCCTGCTCAACCCGAACACCACCGGCACGGACCTGGCGGCGCTGCTCGCGGCCGTGGTCGAGGCGGGGCGCGCGGAAAGCGCCTCGGCGGGCTGACGCTCCGTCAACAATCTTCGGTTCCGCGCGCCTCGCATGTTCGCGTCCTTTCGCGCCGAACAATCGACACGGGTCGAAATCTCCATATCCCGACAGCACGCTCATCAACGGGCATCGACCACCGGGTCGATCGACACCACACGGAGCAGCGATGACCATCGCGGGTCCCGACCCGTCCGCCGTGCGGACGGATCCCGAAACGGACCATCTCGACGCGCCGGACACCCGGCGGGCCGCCGACGGGGCGACGGTCGAATGCCTGCTCCGCTGCTGGGTGCGCGAACGCGCGCTGCCCGAGCCGGAGTCGAGCGTGCTGACCATCGATCTGCCCGCGATCGGCCGGACCCTGACGGTGCCGGTGCACTACTGGTCGCCCTCGGGGTGGCACCGCTTCGGCGCGCCGCACCTGGTCGACGAGGGTCCGCTGAACGCGGTCACGCTGACGCTGCTGCTGGGCGACGAGGCGAGCGCGCCGGAGGCCGGCGGGCACGAGGCCGGCGCGGGTGAGGCGGGCGCGCACGAGGCGGGCGGGGCGTGCGGCGACACCGCGATCCGGGTGGCCGACTCGGTCACCCACGCCGAGCGCTACATCGCCTACCGCCGCGCGCATCCCGAGGACCCGCCCGGCACGGCACCGTTCCTGGCCGCCGAGCAGTCGCTGGTGCTGGGCCATCCGATGCATCCCACGCCCAAAAGCCGAGACCGGCTCGACCCGGACGAGGACGCCGCGTGGTCGCCCGAATTGCGCGGCTCCTACGCGCTGCACTGGTTCGCCGCGGACGCCGACCTGGTCGCGCAGGACAGCGCGCTGGAGCGCGAGGCGGCCGAGGTGCTCGCCGAGTTCGCCGGCGAGTTGCGCGCGCCCGAGGGCACCGTCCTGGTGCCCGCCCACCCGTGGCAGGCCCGGGACCTGCCCGAGCGCCCGCACCTGCGGGCGCTGTTCGAGGCGGGTCGGCTGCGCGCGCTGGGCCCGGCCGGCGCGCCGTGGCATCCCACCTCGTCGGTGCGCACCGTCTACCGACCCGACGCCGAGGTGATGCTCAAGCTCTCGCTGGGCCTGCGGATCACCAACTCGCGCCGGGAGAACCTGCCCAAGGAACTGCTGCGCGGGATCGAGGTGCACCGCCTGCTGCGCTCCGGCCTGGAGCACGAACTGCGGGCCGTGCACCCCGCCTTCGACATCGTGCGTGACCCGGCCTGGATCTCGGTGGCGCCGCCGGAGCCGTTCCCGCGCCAGGACCGACCCGCGGCCGGCCTGGAACTGGTGCTGCGGGCGAATCCGTTCGGCGTCGACCAGCGGGTCTCGTGCGTGGCCGCGCTGGTGGCCGAACGGCCCGGGATCGGCCCCTCGCGGCTGGCCGGATACGTCCACGCGCTCGCCGAGCGCACCGGGCGGGCACCGGCGTCGGTCGCCGAGGAGTGGTTCGAGCGCTACCTGGAGGTGGTGGCCGAACCGGTGTTGTGGCTGGACCGGCACGCGGGCATCGCGCTGGAGGCGCACCAGCAGAACACCCTGGTCCTGTTGGACGCGGACGGCCTGCCGGTGGGCGGGCGCTACCGGGACAACCAGGGCTACTACTTCCGTGCCTCGCGCGCCGGCGACCTGGCCCGGCGGTTGCCCGCCGCGGGGGTTGCCAGCGACACCGTGGTGGCGGACGAGATCGCCGACGAGCGGCTGGCCTACTACCTGGGCGTGAACAACCTGCTCGGCCTGATCGGCGCGTTCGGCGCACAGGGCCTGGTCCGGGAGTCGGTGCTGCTGGCCCGCCTGCGCGCGTTGCTCACCGGCCACGCGGGCACCTCCGGCGCGGCGCGTTCGCTGCTCACCGATCCCAGGCCGCGCTGCAAGGCGAACCTGATGACCCGACTGCACGGCCTCGACGAACTCGTCGGTCCCGTGGCGACCCAGTCGATCTACGTGCACATCCGCAACCCGCTCGCCGACGCCCCCGCGTGAGCCCGGCCCCAGGAGGTTCCGTCCCCGTATGAGCCCGTCATCCCTGTCGTCCCCCACCACCCACCAGCCGGCGCTCGCCGAGGCGGAGACCCTGCGCCTGACCACCCGGCACCTGCGCGCGGGAGTGACCGGACCGCTCGCCGAGGCGGCGCGCTGGGGAACGGTCCCGCTCCCGGTGGGTCGGTTCTCGCTGCACGAGATCCACCCCAAGCGCGACCTGGCGCTGCTGCACGTGTGGATGAACGACCCCGCCGTCGCTCCCTGGTGGGAGTTGGCGGGGGACGAGGAGGTGGTGCGCCGACACCTGGCGACCCAGGCCGTGCGCACCCACACCCACGCCTACCTGGGCTGCCTGGACGACGAGCCGATCAGCTACTGGGAGCTGTACCGCGCCGACCTGGACGACCTGGCCCGGCACTACCCCGCGCGCCCGCACGACGTGGGGATCCACCTGCTGGTCGGCCCGGCGGCCCGGCGCGGGTGCGGGATCGGCTCGCTGCTGCTGCGCGCGGTCGCCGAACTGGTGCTGCGCGCCGCCCCCGACACGACGCGCGTGGTCGCCGAACCGGACGTGCGCAACCACGTGTCGCTGGCGGCCTTCGCCCGGGCCGGCTTCCGGCACGCCGGCGACTTCGAACTCCCGGACAAGACCGCCGCGTTGATGACGCGCGCGCGCACCGCGCGGGAATCGGGTGCCGAACGGTGAGCGAACGCCTGCCCGCCCCGCGCCGGGTGCCCGACCCCGGCGCGGTGGTGTACGACCTGGTCGGCGTCGGCATCGGGCCGTTCAACCTCGCGCTCGCCGCGCTGGCCGACCGGGTCGAGCCGCTGCGCACGCTGTTCCTGGACCGGGCCCCCGCGTTCAGCTGGCATCCCGGGCTGCTGCTGGACGGCACCACGCTCCAGGTGCCGTTCCTGGCCGACCTGGTCACCCTGGTCGACCCGACCAGCCCGTGGTCCTTCCTGGCCTATCTGCGCGCGCACGACCGGCTGTTCCCGTTCTACTTCGCCGAACGCCTGCACGTGCCCCGCCGCGAGTACGACCACTACTGCCGGTGGGTCGCCGAGGCGCTGCCGGCCTGCCGGTTCGGCAGCGACGTGGCCTCGGTGAGCCGGGAAGGCGACCTGTACCGGGTCGAGTTCCGCGACACCGCGACCGGTGAGCGGCACCACGTGCACGCCCGGCACGTGGCGCTGGGCATCGGAACCGAGCCGGTGGTGCCCGAGCCCTTCGCGCGCCTGCTCGGCGAGAGCGTGCTGCACGCGGCCGACTACCTCGCGCACCGCGCGGACCTCACCGATGCCCAGGACGTCACGGTGCTGGGTTCGGGGCAGTCCGGCGCCGAGGTCTTCCTGGACCTGCTGCGCCGGCGCGCGGGCCCGAGCCGGCGGCTGACCTGGCTGACCCGCTCGCCCGCGTTCGCCCCGATGGAGTACTCCAAGCTCGGCCTGGAGCACTTCACGCCCGACTACACGCGCTACTTCCACGCGCTGCCCGAGCCGGTCCGCGACCGCCTGGTGCCCGAGCAGTGGCAGTTGTACAAGGCGATCAGCGCGGACACCATCGCCGCGATCCACGACGAGCTCTACGAGCGCGGGATCGCGGGCGGGCGGGTGCGCGCCACGTTGATGCCCGACGTCACGGTGACCGCCGCGCGCACCACGAGCGAGGGGGTGGAACTGGGCTGCCGGCACGGCGAACAGGACCGCGCCTTCACGGTGCGCACCGACCGGGTCGTGCTGGCGACCGGGTACGCGCCGCGGCATCCGGCGATATTGGATCCGCTCAAGGACCTGATCGCGCGCGACGACGCGGGCCGGCCGTTGATCGACCTGGACCACCGCGTCGAGTTCACCGAGCACGTCACCGGCGGGCTGTACGCGCAAAACGCCGAACTGCACACGCACGGCGTGGGCACACCCGACCTGGGCCTGGGCGCGCACCGGGCCGCGACCATTCTCAACTCCGTGTGCGGTGGCGCGGTCTACCGACTGCCGATCCGCACCGCGTTCACCACGTTCGGCCTGGCCGCGGGCGACACCGAGCCCGTGCGCCGGCCGCACCGACGGAGCGCGACCGACCCCGCAGAGGTACGCAATGTCGCAGTCGAACCCGGCAGCGGGGCCCATCGAGGCCGAACTGCCGCACCAGGGCACCCGACCCGCCGCGCCTGAGCCCGCGTCCCGGGTCCCGGACACGCGACCGGGCGCCGCCGCCGGCGACCGGGACCTCTGGCGCCGGGTCAACCGGGACATGATCGCCAAGTCGCTCGCCGAGTTCGCCTACGAGGAACTGCTCGGCCCCGTCGCCGACGGCGACACCTACACCGTGGACGTCTCCGGCGACGTGCGCTACCGCTTCCGGGCCCGGCGCGGCGCCTACGACGCCTGGCACGTGGATTCCGCCTCGGTGGTGCGCGAGTGGGAGGGCGGCGCCGACCCGGCCGAGGACATGCTCCAGTTCCTGCTGGACGCGCACACCGTGATCGGGCTGAGTGGGGACACCGCGGGCCACCTGGTGCGCGAGTTGACCGCGACGCTGGCCGCCGACGCGGCGAGCGCGGCGAGTGCGGCGAGCGCGGCGACGCTGGCCGACCTGGGCTACGCCGAGTTGGAGGGCCACCAGACCGGCCATCCGTGGATCGTGCCGAACAAGGGCCGGGTCGGCTTCTCGGCGAGCGACGCGCGCCGCTACCCGCCCGAGGCGCGGCGTCCGCTGCGGCTGCCCTGGATCGCGGTGCACCGGGACCTGGCCGCCTTCCGCGCGGTGCCCGGGTTGGACCGGGCGCGGCTGTACGCCGAGGAATTGGACCCCGAGACGATCGAGCGCTTTCGTCGGGTGCCGGCCGCGCGCGGCCTGGACCCGGACGACTTCCACTGGCTGCCGGTGCACCCGTGGCAGTGGGACGAGACGATCGCGACGCTGTACGCGCCGCAGATCGCCGCCGGTGCGATCATCGCGCTGGGCGAGGCGGAGGACCACCACCTCGCGCAGCAGTCGGTGCGCACCTTCGTGAACCTGGACCGCCCCGCGCGGCGCACCGTCAAGCTGCCGCTGTCGGTGCTGAACACCCTGGTGTGGCGCGGCCTGCCCAGCGAACGCACGCTGGCCGCGCCCGCCGTCACCGACTGGGTGCTGGGGCTGCGCGACGCGGACCCGTTCCTGCGCGACGAGTGCCGGGTGATCATGCTCGGCGAGACCGCGTCGGTCACCGTGCGCCACCCGGTCCTGGAGGAACTGCCGGGCGTGCCCTACCAGTACCGCGAACTGCTCGGCGCGATCTGGCGCGAACCGCTGGCCCCGCGCCTGGACCCGGGCGAACGCGCCCGCACACTGGCGTCGCTGCTGCACGTGGACCCGGTCGGCCGGCCGTTCGTCGCCGAACTGATCGAACGCTCGCAACTGGCTCCCCGGGTGTGGCTGCGCCGGCTCTTCCACGCGCTGCTCCCGCCGCTGCTGCACTGCCTGTACAGGTACGGCCTGGTGTTCTCCCCGCACGGCGAGAACGCGATCGTGGTCTTCGACGAGCACGACGTGCCGGTCCGGCTCGCGATCAAGGACTTCGTCGACGACGTCAACATCAGCGATCAGCCGCTGCCCGAATTGGCCGAACTGCCCGCCGAGGTCGCCGCGGTGCTGCTTCGGGAACGGCCGGACTACCTGTGCCAGTTCATCCACGCCGCGCTGCTGGTCGGCCACCACCGCTACCTGGCCGATCTCGCGGCCCAGCACCTGGGCGTCCCGCAGGAGGGCTTCTGGGCGCTGGTGCGCGAGGAGATCCTGGACCACCAGGCGGCGTTCCCCGAACTCAAGGACCGGCACGAGCTGTTCGACCTGCTCACCCCGCGGATCGAGCGGCTGTGCCTGAACCGCAATCGGCTGCTTCTGGACGGCTACCGGGACCGCCCCACGCGTCCGCACGTGGGCGCGCACGGGAGCGTGCCCAACGCGCTGCGCGGGTGAGGCACGCGGCACGCCGCGACCGGGTCGCGAACAACCTGTCCGGTTTGCCGATGGTGTGATCCCCATCACGATGCCAGAATGCGGCGGGTGACCGACGTCGCCGAAAACGCGAGGCAACCGCTGAGGGTCGCCGCCGCACAGGCCCAGGCGCGGCCGGGTGACATCCCCGCGAATGTCGCCACGGCCGCGCAACTCGTGCGCTTCGCGTCCTCGGCCGGAGCCGATGTCGTGGTGTTGCCGGAACTGTTCCTGTCGGGGTATGACCTCGACCTGTTCCGGCCCGACGTCAAACCGTGCGACATCGTGCCCGGCGACACCCGGCTGGGCGAACTCCAGGCCGCCTGCTACGCGACCCGCACGGTCGCGGTGGTCGGCGCCGCGGTGCGCCGCGCGGGCGGACGGACCATCTCGCTCGTGGTGATCGGCCGCGACGGCGACGCGCACGTGGCCTACGACCGCCAGCACCTGTGGCACGACGAACGCGAACTGTTCCTCCCGGGCGACCACGGCTGCACGATCGAGATCGCCGGCTGGCGGCTGGGCCTGGGCAGCGCCTACGACGTGAGCTTTCCCGAGCACGCACGCGCCGCCGTGCACGACGGATGCGACGCGTATCTGTGTCCCGGGGTCTACACGCGCGGAGACGGCGAACACCGCCGCGACCTGTACTTCGCCGCCCGGGCCCTGGAGAACACCTGCTACACCGTGGTCGCCAACCACATCGGCGACACCGTGCTCGGCCCGGCGTGCGGCCGCAGCGGCGTGTACGGGCCGGACGGACGGGTGGTGATCGAGGCGGACGGGGAACGGGTGGACGTGGTCGCCGCGACCTTCCAGGACATCGAGATCGACGCCGCGCGCGAGTGCCTGACCATGCTGGAGGACCTGCCCGTGTCCCGGCGTCCAGGGGCCGGTCCGCGGCGCGAGACGATCAAGCTGGACTGAAACCGGGACCGCCTCGTGTCGGGCGGACGCTGGAAACCGCGCGCGGGAAACCCTAGTCTCACCGGACCGGGACCTACCGACGGGTAACGGGAGCCGGTACGACGGAGGGGAGCGCACGTGCGCACAACTCGCAGGGCGATCGCGGGTCTGGCCGCGCTGACGGCGCTCGTCGCGCTGTCCGCTTGCTCGGACGACTCCGACGACAAGGCGGCGTCCGCCGACAAGAAGGCCGGCGTGCCCGCCGCGGACAAGGGCACCACGCCGAGCGCGCTGCCGGCCGCCGCGAGCGGGGCCACCTATGTCGCGCTCGGCGACTCGTACGCGGCGGGCGTGAAGATACCCGTGATCGTGCCCACCGCGCCGCCCGGATGCAGCCGCTCGGAGAGCAACTACGCGCACCTGGTGGCCAAGCAGAAGAACATCGCCGGCTTCGTCGACGTCACCTGCGGCGGCGCCAGGACCCCGGACATGACGGCGGGCCAGCAGACCCAGGGCTCGCCGCCGCCGCAGTTCGACGCGCTGCGCCCGGACACCGCGCTGGTCACCCTGGGCATCGGCGGCAACGACATCGGCTTCTCCGAGATCGTCACGACGTGCGTGATCCAGAGCCGCAGCACCACCTCGACCCAGCCGTGCACCGACAAGTACGCCGGCGGCGGCAACGACGAGTTGGCCAAGCGGATCGCGGACACCGCGCCGAAGATCGCCGCCACCATCGCCGGGATCAAGGAGCGCTCGCCCAAGGCCCGGATCCTGGTCGTGGGCTATCCCACGATCCTGCCGGAGAGCGGTCCCTCGTGTCCGGCCCAGGTGCCGGTCGCCGAGGGCGACCTGCCCTACCTGCGCAAGGTGGTGCCCGCGCTGAACGACATGATCGCCAAGGAGACGGCCAAGCAGGGCGCGGAGTACGTGGACACCTACACCGGCTCGGCCGGCCACGACGTGTGCCGGCCGGTCGGCACCAAGTGGATCGAGGGCATCAAGCCCGAGTCGCCCGGCGCCCAGGTGCATCCCAACGCGCTCGGCCAGGAGGGCATGTCCAAGGCCGTGCTCGCCAAGCTCGGCTGACCCGGGCCCGAACCCCGGGCCGACTCCGGGCTCGGAGCCGGGCCCGGCGCCCGGACGCGACCTCGCGGGAGAAGCCGGACGAAGCGGGCCGCGCGGTCGGCGGTGTCGGTCGGAGCATCTAGGCTTGTCGCCCGATGAGCGACTCCGACCGTCCCGAGCTGACCGAACTCCTGCACGCCGCCGTTGCCGCCGTCGGCGGAGCGGAGCGGCCCGGACAAGTGTCCATGGCCGAGGCCGTCTCCGGCGCGGTGGCCCGTGCCGAACACCTCCTGGTCCAGGCGGGTACCGGCACCGGCAAGTCCCTGGCCTACCTGGTGCCCGCGCTCGCCGCGCGGCGCAAGGTCGTGGTCGCCACCGCGACGCTCGCGCTCCAGCGCCAACTGGTCGAGCGCGACCTGCCGCGCACGGTCGAGGCGCTGCGGCCGATGTTGCGCCGCTCGCCGTCCTTCGCCACGCTCAAGGGCCGCGGCAACTACCTGTGCCTGCACCGGCTGCACGACGGCCCGCCGGACGAGGGCGAGGTGCTCTTCGACCCGGCGCCCACGAGCAGGCTGGGCCAGGACGTGGTCCGGCTGCGCGAGTGGGCGGACGATACCGAGACCGGTGATCGCGACGACCTGAGCCCGGGGGTCAACGACCGGGCCTGGACCCAGGTGTCGGTGTCCTCGCGCGAGTGTCTGGGCGCCTCGCGCTGCCCGTACGGCGACGACTGCTTCGCCGAGGCCGCGCGGGAGCGGGCCAAGCAGGCCGACATCGTGGTCACCAACCACGCGCTGCTCGCCATCGACGCGTTGGAGGACGCGCCGGTGCTGCCCGAGCACGAGCTGTTGATCGTGGACGAGGCGCACGAGTTCGCCGGCCGGGCCACCGGGGTGGCCACCGCCGAGCTGAGCCTGAGCGCGGTGGACCGCGCCGCGCGCCGCGCGGGCAAGCTGGCCAACGAGGGCGCGGTGGACAACCTGGACGCCGCGTCGGAGGCGTTCAAGAAGACCATGGAGGGGCGCGAGCCCGGCCGACTGCGCGAGGTGGACCCGGACCTGGGCTGGACGGTGTCCGCGCTGCGCGACGCGAGCCGGGGCGTGATCACCTCGCTCGGCGAGGTCCGGGACAAGTCGCTGAGCAACGAGGACGCGGCCCGGCGGCAGGCACTGGCCGGCGTCGAGCACGTCCACGACACCTGCGAGCGCATCCTCAAGGGCTCGCCGCACGACGTGATCTGGCTGGAGCGCAACGAGCGCACCGGCGCGTCGCTGCGGGTGGCGCCGATCGCGGTGGCCGGGCTGCTGCGCGAGGCGCTGTTCGGCGACCGCACCGTGGTGCTCACCTCGGCCACGCTCAAGCTCGGCGGCGACTTCCGCGGCGTGGCGAGCAGTCTGGGGCTGACCGCCGAGGGGCTGCTCACCGACGAGCCGGCGCCGGTGCCCACCGAGGTCGCCGTGCATCCGGGGGAGGGCGAGGAGCCGGACGAGGACGCGGATCCGGACGCCGACGCGGACCTGGCGGCGTGGCGCTGCCTGGACGTGGGCTCGCCGTTCGACTACCCCAGGCAGGGCATCCTGTACGTCGCGCGGCATCTGCCGCCGCCGGGCCGGGACGGGATGAGCGCGGACACCCTGGAGGAACTCGCCGAGCTGATCGAGGCGGCCGGCGGGCGGGCGCTGGGTCTGTTCTCCTCGCGGCGCGGCGCGGAGGCGGCCACCGAGGCGCTGCGCGAGCGGCTCGAGATGCCGATCCTGTGCCAGGGCGACGACTCGCTGGCGGAGCTGTTGCGGCGGTTCGCGGCCGAGCCGCGCACGTGCCTGTTCGGCACGCTGTCGTTGTGGCAGGGCGTGGACGTGCCCGGGCCGTCCTGCCAGCTCGTGATCATGGACCGGATCCCGTTCCCGCGTCCGGACGACCCGCTGATGAGCGCGCGGGCGCAGTCGGTGCAGGAGAACGGCGGCAACGGCTTCATGGCGGTGTCGGCCACACACGCCGCGCTGCTGATGGCGCAGGGCGCCGGCCGGCTGATCCGGGCGATGGACGACCGGGGGGTGGTGGCGGTGCTCGATCCGCGGCTGGCCACCGCCCGCTACGGCGGGTTCTTCCGGGCCTCGATGCCGCCGCTGTGGTACACGGAGGACCGCAATCAGGTGCGCCGCTCGCTGGCCGCGATCGACAAGGACGACAGCGCCTGAAGCGTCACCGTGTCGCGAACGCGAGACGGGCGGTCGTACGGCGAACTCTCGCCGCACGACCGCCCGCTGCCGGTATGTCGATGTCCCCGGTCATCTCAGACCCGTCGCATGACGGCCACCACGCGGCCCAGGATGGTCGCCTCGTCTCCCGGGATGGGCTCGTAGGCGGGGTTGTGCGGCATCAGCCAGCGGTGCCCGTCCCGGTGCCGCAGACGCTTGACGGTGGCCTCGCCGTCGATCATCGCGGCGACGATGTCGCCGTTCTCGGCGACCGGCTGGCGGCGCACCGCGACGTAGTCGCCGTCCATGATCGCGGCCTCGATCATCGAGTCGCCGCTCACCTTGAGCAGGAACACGTCGCCGTCGCCGACGAGCTGGCGCGGCAGCGCGAACACGTCCTCGATCGACTGCTCGGCCAGGATCGGGCCACCGGCCGCGATCCGGCCGACCACCGGCACGTAGGACGCGGCCTGCGCACCGCGTTCGGCGTGCGGCCCGGCCGGCGCGAGCGGGCGACCGCCGTCCGGCGAGCGCACCTCATAGGCGCGCGGGCGGTGCGGATCACGGCGCAAATAGCCCTTGCGTTCCAGGGCCATCAGTTGATGCGCGACGGAAGAAGTGCTCGACAGGCCGACCGCCTCGCCGATCTCGCGCATGCTGGGCGGATATCCGCGTGTCTCCACGGAGGTGCGGATCACTTCCAGGACACGGGTCTGGCGCGGCGTGAGCCCCCCCGCCGGACGCCGCGTCGAACCACCCTGGACCTGCCCGTTCTCGGTGCCCGGGGCGGGCGCCGGTGGCGGCACGGTGGAGCTGTGCGGGTGTTTCGCGGGGAGACTTTCGGTGCGGATTCCGGGGTGGATGGCTCCGGTGGCTTCTCCGGTCACGGCTGGCCCTTTCGACGGATTGCTCGCACGTGGAGAACGGTAGTCGGGTTCGAAAGGTTGCGCCAAACACACGTTCGAGTGAATTTAGGCCAATCCGGTGGCGATCATTCGGTTCCCGCTGTAGTAATCGTACATACATTCGAATTTGGTTCGGGGAAAACGCTCGTTTCGACTGCCCGATATGTGGCTTCCGCGGCTCGTGTGCCACGACACGCGGCCGGCCGAGTTAATTTTCGCCGGATGCCGGGCGGTGACCTGCGGGGATGACGAGAGGTCACCGCGGGCTCTCCGAGTGTCTGCGAGTCGGCTTGCAGCGCTCGGGGTCGCGGTCTACCGTAGCCACTACATCTTGTGGTCGAGGTCGCTGAAGGAACCCACAAGTTGTGGTTGCCGTATATACCATATTCCCGGAGCGCACCGGACGGGCCCCACGCGGAGACCCCGGGGCGAGGGCGCGGCAACAACCCGGGCACGCTTGGCCATACCGCCCGCGGCGCGCACGAGCAACACGGACGACCTGCGTCACAACGAGGGGGAGAGGGAACCGCATGCACTGCCCCTTCTGTCGGCGAGCGGACAGCCGCGTCGTGGACAGCCGGACCACCGACGACGGCGCCGCGATCAGGCGTCGCCGCTCGTGTCCCGACTGCGGACGGCGCTTCACCACGATCGAGACCGCCTCGCTCACGGTGATCAAGCGCAGCGGCGTCACCGAACCCTTCAGCCGGGACAAGGTCATCGCCGGGGTGCGCAAGGCGTGCCAGGGCCGCCCGGTCACCGGCGACGCGCTGGCCCTGCTCGGCCAGCGGGTCGAGGAGGCGGTACGAGCCACCGGCTGCGCCGAGTTGACCACCCACGACGTGGGCCTGACCATATTGGGCCCGCTGCGCGAGCTCGACGAGGTCGCCTACCTGCGGTTCGCGTCCGTGTATCGCGCCTTCGAGTCCCTGGAGGACTTCGAGGCCGAGGTCGCGCTGCTGCGCGCCGGTCGCGCGGAGCCCGCGGTGCCCGTGGACGCGGCGGACAGTCCCGCCTCGGACTGACCGCGGATCACCAGAAATCAATTTCGGTAGCACACGAACGACGGACCACCCGACCGGTCGGCGGGACATCCCCCGGGACGTTTCGGCCTGCCCACGGCGTTGTTCAAAAGAGGAGACGGCATGACAGAGACGACGAGCGGCTCAGCACGCGGTTCCGGCCGGTCACGACCCGGCAAGGGCCTGCGGATCGAGCGCGTGTACACGACCCCCGGCGTCCACCCGTACGACGAGGTGGTCTGGGAGCGTCGTGACGTCGTCATGACCAACTGGCGCGACGGCTCGATCAACTTCGAGCAGCGCGGCGTCGAGTTCCCCGACTCCTGGTCGGTGAACGCGGTCAACATCGTCACGAGCAAGTACTTCCGCGGTGCGGTGGGCACGCCGCAGCGCGAGTGGAGCCTGAAGCAGCTCATCGACCGGGTCGTCAAGACCTACCGCAAGTCCGGTGAGGAGAACGGCTACTTCGCCGGCCCCGCCGACGCGGAGATCTTCGAGCACGAGTTGGCGTACGCGCTCCTGCACCAGATCTTCAGCTTCAACTCGCCGGTCTGGTTCAACGTCGGCACCGCGCAGAAGCAGCAGGTCAGCGCGTGCTTCATCCTGGCGGTCGACGACTCGATGGACTCGATCCTGGACTGGTACAAGGAAGAGGGCCTGATCTTCAAGGGCGGCTCGGGCGCCGGCCTGAACCTCTCCCGGATCCGCTCCAGCAAGGAACTGCTCACCTCCGGCGGCAACGCCTCGGGTCCGGTCTCCTTCATGCGCGGCGCGGACGCCTCGGCCGGGACGATCAAGTCGGGCGGCGCCACCCGCCGCGCGGCCAAGATGGTCGTGCTCGACGTCGACCACCCCGACATCGAGGACTTCATCGACACCAAGGTCAAGGAGGAGGAGAAGATCCGCGCGCTGCGCGACGCGGGCTTCGACATGGACCTCGGTGGCGCCGACATCGCGTCGGTGCAGTACCAGAACGCGAACAACTCGGTCCGCGTCTCGGACGAGTTCATGAACGCGGTCGAGCGGGGTGGGGAGTTCGGCCTGCGCGCCCGGCTCACCGGCGACGTGCTGGAGACGGTCGACGCCAAGGCGCTGTTCCGCAAGATGGCCGAGGCCGCGTGGGCCTGCGCCGACCCGGGCATCCAGTACGACGACGAGATCAACAAGTGGCACACGTGCCCGGAGTCGGGCCGGATCACCGCGTCCAACCCGTGCTCGGAGTACATGCACCTGGACAACTCGTCCTGCAACCTCGCGTCGCTGAACCTGATGAAGTTCCTGCGCGAGGACGACACCTTCGACGCGGTCACCTTCGCCAAGGTCGTCGAGCTGGTCATCACCGCGATGGACATCTCGATCTGCTTCGCCGACTTCCCGACCGAGAAGATCGGCGAGACCACCCGCGCCTTCCGCCAGTTGGGCATCGGCTACGCCAACCTGGGCGCGCTGCTGATGGCGACCGGGCACGCGTACGACAGCGACGGCGGCCGCGCGCTGGCCGGCGCGATCTCCTCGCTGATGACCGGCACCGCGTACAAGCGCTCCGCCGAACTCGCGGGCATCGTCGGTCCGTACGACGGCTACGCCCGCAACGCCGAGCCGCACAAGCGCGTCATGCGCCAGCACGCCGAGGCCAACGACGCCGGCAAGCGCATGGACGACCTGGACACCCCCGTGTGGGACCTGGCGACCAAGGCGTGGAAGGACGTCGCCAAGCTCGGCGACAAGAACGGCTTCCGCAACGCGCAGGCCTCGGTGCTGGCCCCGACCGGCACGATCGGCCTGATGATGGACTGCGACACCACCGGTGTCGAGCCCGACCTGGCGCTGGTGAAGTTCAAGAAGCTGGTCGGCGGCGGCTCGATGCAGATCGTCAACGGCACGGTCGCCCGGGCGCTGGGCCGGCTGGGCTACCAGCCCGAGCAGGTCGAGGCGATCATCGAGCACATCGCCGAGCACGGCCACGTCGTGGACGCGCCCGGCCTCAAGCTCGAGCACTACGAGGTGTTCGACTGCGCGATGGGTGAGCGCACCATCTCGCCGATGGGTCACGTGCGGATGATGGCGGCGATCCAGCCGTGGATCTCCGGCGCGATCTCCAAGACGGTCAACATGTCCGAGGACGCCACCGTCGAGGAGATCGAGGAGATCTACTTCCAGGGCTGGAAGCTCGGCATCAAGGCGCTGGCGATCTACCGCGACAACTGCAAGGTCGGCCAGCCGCTCTCGGCCGGCAAGGGCGAGAACAAGGGCAAGGCGGACGACGGCAAGGCGACCGCGACCACCGTGGTGGAGAAGGTCGTCGAGTACCGCCCGGTGCGCAAGCGCCTGCCCAAGGGCCGGCCCGGCATCACCACGTCCTTCTCGGTGGGCGGCGCCGAGGGCTACATGACCGCCAACTCCTACCCGGACGACGGCCTCGGCGAGGTCTTCCTGAAGATGTCCAAGCAGGGCTCGACCCTGGCGGGCATGATGGACGCCTTCTCGATCGCGGTCTCGGTCGGCCTGCAGTACGGCGTGCCGCTGGAGACCTACGTCTCCAAGTTCACCAACATGCGCTTCGAGCCGGCCGGGCTGACCGACGACCCGGACGTGCGGATGGCGCAGTCGATCGTCGACTACATCTTCCGCCGGCTGGCGCTGGACCACCTGCCGTTCGAGACCCGCTCGGCGCTGGGCATCCACTCCGCCGCGGAGCGCACCCGACACCTGGAGACCGGCTCCTACGAGCCGGACGAGCCGGCCGCCGCCGAGGACATGCGCACCCTCGCGCAGTCCGCGCCGGTGGACGCCGCGCTCAAGGCCCCGGACCTCAAGCCGGTCCCGGCCGCGGTGCACTCCTCGACCGAACTGCTGGAGGCCCGCCAGGGCCGCAGCGCGGACGCCCCGCTGTGCTTCTCCTGCGGGATCAAGATGCGCCCGGCCGGTAGCTGCTACGTGTGCGAGGGCTGCGGCTCGACCAGCGGCTGCAGCTGACCTCGAAGTCGGTGGCGTGAACGCCTGAAAGGGGGCGGGAAACCGGTGTCACCGGTTTCCCGCCCCCTGTCGGCGTTCGTCGTGCGGTGGCCGTCGCGGTCGCCCGCGAAGGGCCGGCCGGACGCCGTGGGTCAGCCGGCGAGCTGCTTGGCCTTGGCGTCGCGCTTGGCGAAGACCTCGTCGCGCATCGACTCCATCTCCTTGAGCACGTTCTTGCGCTCGCGCTTGGAGAGGCGGTCGATGTACAGGTAGCCGTTGAGGTGGTCGGTCTCGTGCTGGAGGCAACGAGCGAAGTAGCCCTCGCCCTCGATCACCAGCGGGTTGCCGTCCTTGTCCACCCCGCGCGCGATCGCGCGGTCGGGGCGGGCCAGGTCCTCGTGCGGGCCGGGGACGGACAGGCAGCCCTCGCCCGCCTCCTCCAGGTGCCGCTCGGTCGCGGGCAGTTCGTCCAGGACCGGGTTGATCAGGTGGCCGACGTGCCGGTGGCCGTCCTCGTCCACGCAGTCGTACACGAACAGCCGGATGCCGACGTCGACCTGGTTCGCGGCCAGGCCCACGCCGTCGGCGACGTACATGGTCAGGAACATGTCGTCGATCAGCGTTTCGAGCTCTTTCGTGCCGAACTCGGTGATCTCGGCGCAGGGTCGGTGCAGGACGTCCTCGCCGACCACGGTGACGCGCAGGACCTTGCCGCGGGCGGCCTCGGGCGCCATGGCGGGGTACGCGTCCACCGGGCGGCCCATCACAAAGATCCGGCCTTCTTCGTGATCGTGGTGATCGTGGCTGGAGTGGTCGTGGTGCTCGGCCATCGGTTTGCTTACCTTTCCACCAGGGCATGAACCCGAATCACCCTACCGGCCCGGTCACGGGAGCACGGCCGACGCCTTCGCCTTGATGGTGACCTCGCCGGGCTCGGTGACGGTGATCTCGGTCCAGCCGTCCTCGGTCTCGCCGATGCTCGTGTTGGGCTTGTCCGCGACGAACCAGCTCGTGCGGTGGATGCGCACGGTGAAGGTGCCCGCCTGCTGGGCGAGCAGGGTGAAGCCACTGGGCGAGATGTCCACGAGCTGACCGGGGCCGTCCAGCAGCGGAACCGGGTCGGCGACCTCCCAGATCACCCAGTGCGGGTCGGACCACACCGGCACCAGCCAGTCGGCGCCGGCGCGCAGGATCTCCGCCTCGCGCTTGGCGGAGGGGTCCAGCGGCACGTCGGGCATCGCGATGAAGCGCACGCCGGTCTCGCGCACCCACGCGTGGTACTGACCCTCGTCCAGGGTGGGGCCGTACAGCACCGCGTTGTGCGCGCGGTCGAGTTGGCGCTCCCAGCCGCGGGCGAGCGGCATGTGCTCGGCGACGTAGACCGTCTCCCAGTGGCCGCGCGTGAACGGGATCTCGATCCGGCCCACCGGGAGGTTGGCGCGCTCCAGGAAGTCGAGCATGCCGGTGTAGTAGCCGGCCCTCTTGCCGGTGCTGTCCTGGTTGTTGAACGCCACCGCCTTGCCGGCCGAGGAGAACTGCCAGGCCAGCAGCGGGATGGCGAGCAGCACCACCAGGCGCCGGCGGCCGAGCGAGAGCAGCACCACGGCCATCAGCGGTCCGGCGCACAACTCGCCGAGCCGAGCCGCGTTGCCGCCGACCGCGCTGGGGATCATGAACAGCACGGTGGAGGACAGCGCGTACAACCACAGGAAGCGGCGCGCGCTGACCTCGGTGCGCGGGACCAGGGCCAGACCCACACCGGCGAAGCCCAGGATCGCGGCGAACCGCCACAGCGGGAAGGAGAAGTCGCCGCCGCCGGGGAAGATCAGGGACATCACCAGGCCGATCACGGCCGGGGCGAGGCTGAACCGGGTCGCCCACACCCGCTCGGCGGGCACCCAGGCGAGCGCGATCATCAGCAGGAACGCGGCGGCCAGCGGACTGGCCAGGCCGCAGAACCCGGCCGCGACCGCCGCCCAGGCGCGATGCCCGGAGCGGGCGGCCAGGATCGCCATCAGTCCGGCGGCGACGCCGAGCACGAACGGGGTCCGCCCGATCAGGTACTCGATGCTGACGATCACCGCGAACCAACAACTGCCCACCCGCCGGGCCAGGTCGCCGCGGCCCAGGCGCAGCCGGGAGAACGCCCACGCCGCGGTGACGCAGGAGATCGCGGTGAGCAGGCGGGTGCCGATCCCGCCGGCCAGGATCGGGGTGATCACGCTGTAGCCGGGCAGCAGGTGCCCGCCGTACCACTGGTTGTTCCACAGCACGGCGCCGTGGTCGCGCACCAGCCAGGCGCGGAAGATCTGCGCGGGCCAGTCGGCGCCGTTGATGCCCAGCACGGTCAGCAGGCCGACCAGGGCCAGGGTGATCACGTAGGGATGCTCGGCGACGGCGATCAGGACCCCGCGCAGGTGCCGCCGTCGGGTGCGGCGAGCGGTGCCGCCCGCGTCCGACGTGGGCTCCCCGAGGGGTATGCGGCCGTCCAGAGCATGTGTCATGACGGCTTAGTTTTTCAGATCGGGGCCGATGTGGTGCAGGTGGGCACTGAGGTAGGGCGCCGGATTGTCCGATGTATGGCGTGCCATGGCGCAATGTCCACCGTGGAATCACCGGTGCGGCGCGAAAAAATCCTTCGTTCGGATGAAACGCCCGCTCAGACCACGGGGCCGGACGAGGGATCCGGCGGGGGGCCGGACGGGTCATCCTCGGGGGGTGGCTCGGGCGGGTTGGGCAGCCCCGCACGGGCGCGCAGGTCGCGCGGGTCGCGCGGGCCCTCGATCCTGCGGATCACCGAGAGCGCGGCGGTGTGGAACGCCTCCAGGAACGCCTGGGCGGTGGACGCCGGCCACTCGGCGCGCTGCACCGCGTGCATGTTGTGATCGGTGTCGCACCAGCACGCGACCTCGACGGTGGCGGTGACGCTGACGAACGGGCCGTCCAGTTGCCACACGTCCAGACCCAGTTCCAGCCAGTCGCCGTCGGCCTCGTACAGCAGCAGCGCGGTGCCCAGGATGTGCGGGGACGGCTCGGGCTCGGGCTCGGGACTCAGCGGGTCCGGTTCGTTCCAGAACCAGCGCGCGGGATCGTCGAGGGAGCGGCGCAGATCGAGCGCTTGAGCGGCGGCGACCAGGCGTTCACGGCCATGGTCGTCGAGATCGGGAAACAGCCGCTCGAACGGGATGTCCGAGGCAGGGCGCTCGGTGGCGGGCACGCGGGCATTCTGCCGTGGCGGGGGGTCTTCCCGTCAACGTCGGGTTGCGTGACCACCACCGATGTTGGCCGAATTTGCCCGCCTATGCCGGGACTGTGCTGACGCCATATCGCGGGTGAGGCGATTCATCGACTCGATTCGCCATCGATTCGGCACCGACTCGGCGACCTCGCGGAACACGCTCGCGCGTGCGGTCCGCCGCCCGGGTCCGGGGTCGGCGCTCGGCGCCCGCGGCTCGGGCTCGGGCCCGGATTCGAGTCGGGATTTCGGCTCGGCGTGTCGGGGTCGGGTTGGCAGACTGCGTACCGAACCATTTCGGTACACACCACTTCGGTGGTCTGCAACGCAGGGAGCCTGGCATGCGGGTAGCGGTTTTCGCGGGATCGGCGTCGGGAACCTCGCCCCGGTTCCGGGAGGCGGCGGTCGAACTCGGTCGCGGGCTCGCCGAGGCCGGCGTCGGGATCGTCTTCGGCGGCGGGCACGTGGGCTTGATGGGCGCGGTCGCGGACGCGTGCCTGGCGGCGGGCGGCGAGGTGATCGGGGTGATGCCGCGCTCGCTGGTGGAGCGCGAGATCGCGCACCGGAACCTGACCGAGCTGCTGATCACCGAGACCATGCACGAGCGCAAGGCGGCGATGGCGGACCGGGCGGACGCCTTCGTCGCGCTGCCCGGCGGCGCGGGCACGCTGGAGGAACTGTTCGAGGTGTGGACCTGGCAACACCTGGCGATCCACACCAAGCCGGTCGCGCTGCTGGAGGTGGGCGGCTTCTGGCGCCCGCTGCTGGACGCGCTGGACACGATGACCGCGAACGGCTTCCTCAAGCCGGAGCTGCGCTCGACCCTGCTGGTCGCGCGGGACAGCGCGGACCTGCTGGGCCAGGCGAAGGCGTGGCGGGCCCCGACGCCCAAGTGGATGGGCGGCCTGGACCCGGCGGCACCGCCGAGGCCGTGAGCGGGCGGGGCCGGTGCGGACTCGTACGCCGACGCGGCGGACAGTCTGGTCTGGCGGACCGAACTCGACACGAGTGCCCTTCTCGTTGCTCACGCGCAGACGCCCT